>NZ_JAMBDS010000034.1:0-34541 GCF_025143785.1 Brachybacterium sp. p3-SID1565 | reverse complement strand
CGTACCCGGTGCCCTGCCTGCGCTCCGATCCCGAGCAGGTGCCCGGTCCGGCCGCTCAGATCTGGAGCAGGTGCTCTGCCCGGCCCTCGTACTCGATCCACTCGCCACCGGTGGACTCCCGAGGGGTGGCGCGTGCCCGTCTCGGTGAAGCCGAGGCGCGCGTAGAGCCGACGCGCGGCATGCCCGGCATCATCGACCTCGAGCAGCAGATGCGGCCGTCCCAGCTCCAGGGCGAGCTCGGCGGCGGCGCGGAACAGAGCACGGGAGGCACCGCTGCCGCGCGCCTCCGGCCGCACCCACAGGGAGACCAGGATCGCCTGGTCCTCCCCGATCACGTGCTCGGGGGTGTAGCCCTGAGGCAGCACGGCGAGGCTGCCCATGACCTGGTCGCCGCACCGCGCCTGCAGGTGGATGCGGGGGCCGCGCAGCTCCTCGCGCCACTGCTCCGGGGTGCGGTCCTGCACCTCGGCGAGCTGCGCCCAGAAGGCGCGCGGCGAATCGGCGAGCATGTCCAGGCGCAGATCACGGTGGGACCGCCAGTCCTCCTCGCCGACCCGCACCACACGCACATCGCCAGCGGTGTCACGCTCAGTCGAGGTAGTCGCGCAGTCTGGACGCTTGAACGCTGTGCATCCCGGCGTGTCGAACGGGGCAGGTCAGAGCGCTGTGGTGCGGAATATCCTTGACTGAAAGAGTTGGCCATGAGCACTAGTATCTCGCCCCACTCCCCCAGCTCCATCCCCACCCGCATGTCCCTCGAGGGTGGGCCGATCATCGACGTCGACCCCATCGGCGAGCACCTCGAGGTCACCATCGGCTGCACCGGCCGCGCCCGCGCCGGAATCGCGCTCACCCGCTCCGAGGCCCGGCGCCTCGCCACCGCCCTGCTGGACGCCTCCGCACCGTCCCTCTGCGACGGCGATCCGGCGGAGATTGCAGAACACCTCGCAGCACTTCCGGCCGTGCAGGGCTCCCGATCCATGACTCCGGCCAAGGCCGCTGCCGCGATGCGGGCGGGCCTGCGATGAGCGCCGCGACCATGACACACGGGCAGGCGGGGCGTGAAGCGGCCTGGGCCCTGAACCGCGCACGGACTGCGGCCAGGCTCGAGGACCTTGAGTTCCTGCTCGCCGTCGGTGAGAGCTTCGAGCCCGCCGCCGCGCGTTGCGGATGGACACCAGAGGCGGCGCGCCGCGCCGTGTCCCGCCACGCCACCACCGAGCTCGCCGCGGCAGTCGCCCGCGCCACCCGAACGGAGACCACCCGATGAGCACCAGCCCCGCCCGCCCCTCCACCGCCACCTGCCCCGGCTGGTGCGACAGCGCCCGCGAAGATCGCCACTGGGTCAAGCTCTCCGACCTGATGCCGTGGGAGACGATCCACACCCGCCGGTTCGGTGACATCGTCACCGTCCACGCCGGCCACGAGGTGCACGACGACGACCTCGAGACCTGGGCGACGCCCAGCATCGCCCTCACCCCCTACCGTGTCGAGCTCATCGACGGCCCCTCACAACTGTGGATCCACGAGGCCGCAGCCCTCGCAGGACACCTGCAGGCCGCGGCCGCGTTCGCGCTCGCACTCGAGGCCACCACCGCACGCGCCTGAGGCGTCCCACGCCGCCCACAGCCACCCCCGCACGCATCCGGGGTGCCTGTGGACGGTCTAGGACGGCCCAGGCCCTCCCAGCGTGCTCTCTCTACGTCTCCACGCTGCCCCTCACCGATCACCGGGGCGAACAGACGACGGCCGGTCGAGTAGGACCCTCACGAATCGCGTAGACCGGGCGCGGCGTACCCCGTCGGCCGCGGGGACGATGAACGGCTCAGGCGTCCCGCTTCTGCGGGGGGCCTAGCAGTCGTCTCTACAGTCGGATGAGGGGTCCAGGGCGGCGGGCAAACCGTGGGGAAGGGGGCAGGCTTCTGGGGGCCGCAGGCCCCGCCATTCCCCCGCGGGGGCCCGCGTGTGTCTATGCCTTCGGTGGCTTCGGGGGAATCTCCACCGCGAACGGCCGATCCTCCCCCACCATCCCCAGCACCAGAGTGCTCGGGACCGGCATCCCCATCGAACCGCCCGCCCGGAACTCCACCGACTCGTGCGCGCGCAGCTCAGTGCCCGCCTCGAGGTAGTCGAGACGCTGGAACCGGTCCCGGTTGTCGATCTGCTCGATGACCATGTCCGTAGAGGTGTTGTTCCGCAGCCGGTACAAGATGCCCTGCACATGCACGACCTCGAGCGGGCGCGGGGCGGTCGCCTCGGCGATGCGTCCCAGACTGTCCGACTGCTCCCTCGCCTCGGCGAGCATCCCCTCAAGGTGTGCCACCTGCTGCACGGCCGTCGCAGCCTGCTCGCCCGCTGCTTTCGCTTGATCCTCTGCCGCCGCAGCCTGCCGCTCCGCCAAGTCCTTCGCGTGCACCGCGTCCGCTTTCGCGGCCTTTGAGGCGTTCGCCTGCCACCACGACACCCCGCCACCGGCAAGCGCTATGACTGCCGCGATCGCGGCCACTGCATCCCAGAAAGTTGAGTCCATGGTCAGATGCTAGAGCGCCTTCCCGGCCTCGGAAGCGATAACCAATTGAAGTGAGCTCGTCACATATTCTGGATGATCTGGACGACGCCAACGATTACGGTCACGCCCACCGCCGCCCACGCTGCGCCCAGCGCCCACTGCGCACGCCCCTTCTCCTCGGCCGCCTTCGCAGCAGAGCTCTCGGCGTCAGCCTTGGCCTGCGCCACCATCTCCGCCAGATGCCCGTTCGTCTCGACGATCGCGCTGTTCATCGCCCGCTGCTCCTCGAGCACGTCGTACGCCGGATTGCGGGGAATCTCCACGTCCGGAACCTCGGGAAAATCTATAAGGCTCGGCCGTTCGCTCACGAACTTCGGAACGATCGGCTTGGGGGTGACGGGCACCTTCTTCACTAGGTCGAAAGCGGTGCTCGAGCCGATGACGTTCTTCCACAGGGAGCGGTACTGGTCCGTGATCGGCCGCAACGACTGCATCATGCGTTCGTTCGACCGCTTGGAATACTCCTTCGCGAGCTCGTGCCTCGGGTCGTCCTCGTTCTCGAGGATCTCCTCGATCTCCTCGTAGTCCAGCTGGCCGATCGCATCCACCTCGGGATCGTCACTGACCGGAGGGTTCTCCTTGAGAACCCATTCGCCGTCGGGTCCGCGCTCGTAGAGCTGTGTCCGCCCGTCCGCGTCCTCCTCGATTTTCAAACGGGCCTGCGAGTCGTCAACCCCGCCCGCCAGGGGCCCGTCGAGCTCCTCGACGTCGTCAGGTTCTTCGATGTCACTGGGCTCGTCGCGCGGCGGGGACTGGTCTCGGCTCATGCCCGAACCATAACCCGCCGCCCCGACATCGGCCGCCCCTTCCAGGGGCGCCGCTACCCGACCCCGGTCACGAGCTCGACGGCGGTGACGGTGGCCCCAGTGACCACGGTCCCTCGAGCATCCGGCCGAGCTCGTCGCTGCCCGCCCCGTCGATGCCGGCCGCGTGTTCAGCCTGCTCGAGCTCGCCCAACGTCTCCCGCCGCTCCCGCGCCATCGCCGCGACCTTCCCCGGATCGTTCACGACCGCCCACACCATGCCCTCCCGCAGCTGCTCCACCTGCCACCGCAGCTCCGCCACCCGATCCGGCACGGCCCCCGCCGCGCCCGGATGAGGCACCAGGGCCGGAGGCACCTCCGGGCGCCGAGCCTCCGCCCGCTGCTCACGCACCCGCCGGCTGTTCGCCGCCCGACACGGCCCGCACGCCTCCTCCCCGAGCCGCCTGTGCCGGTTGTACCCCGACCGCGTCCCACACACCGCAACCTGTGCCACCACAAAACACCTCCTGACCAGCCAGAACGCTGGCTCCTGCCTGTATGTCACACGCGGCCCCGACCCTATGGCACGCCCCGGTCCCTCGGAGAGAGACATGCCGAGGCCGACCGGGAGGCTGGCATCGAGGTCCGCCTCGATGATTGGCGGCGGGGTGGGGGTCTGGTCGCCGCGGCACGGTGCCTGCCTGCTCGTCTCGCGGGCGCGCAGGGGCGTCGACCGCCTGGGATGCGCCGGGCTGGCGTTGGGCCGTCTGGGGCTCGTGCAGCGGGGCCGGCACGTCGCGGTTGCAGCATGCCGGCCCCTGCTCGTGGTGGTCACCGTCCGCCCCACGCCCGCCGGTAGAGCTGCGCATCGGCCGGGCTGAGGCCTCGCGTGGGGCTGGGCCGCTCGGTGTCGTGCTCCTCGTCGTCGTCGAGGTCGGCGGGTGAGGCGTCGCGCCAGGCGCGCATGAGGGCCTGGTCGTTAGGGGCGAGGTCGGCGAGGTCGTCGTCGTCCGCGGTGGGGGCGGGCCGGTTCAGCGCCTGGTCGATGGCTCGCTCGTGTGCGGTGGGGCCGTCGTCGGGGGTGGCGCTGGTGGCCTGCTGGGCGGTGCGTGGCCTCGGCCCGTTCGGGGTGCCGCGGCGGCGGGCTCGGGCGGCTGCCTGCTCAGCGGGGCTGGGCGTGTACGGGCGGGGCCGTGCGTTGCGCTGCTGGGTCGCGGTGAGGTTCGGGCCGTAGCCGAGGTCGGCGAGGACCTGATCGATGTGGTTGGTCATGGGTCAGTGCTCCTTCGAGTTGAATGCGCGGTCGTAGAGGTTCTCCTCACCGTCGACGTCTCCGGCGTGACCGACCTGGTCGACGGGGACCAGGCCGGAGGGCAGGGCCTCGAGGTCTTCGAGGGTGCCGGGCTCGTCGATCTGCAGCGCCTTGAGCCAGCCTGCGCGGCGCGCGGGACCGAACTTGCCGGCCTTGATCGCGTCGTTGACCAAAGCCTCGTGCCTCTGCTTGCGCAGTTCGGCCTGCGCTTTGCGGCCAGCTTCGGCCTCGGCCCTCAGTTGGGCGGCTTCACCGCGGGCGGCGGCCAGGTCTGCGGAGTCCTTGCGGAGCTGGGCGAGGACATCGGAGTCGACGAGCTCGGCGCCGTCGGGGATGTTCCGGTGCTCCCTGCTGGTGGTGTCGGTCATGGTCAGTTCTCCTTGGAGGTGGGGCGGGTGAGGTGGTTGCGGAGGTCAGCGGGACTGAATCCAGCGGCGGTGATCGCCGCGTCGTCGGTGAAGTCCCGGATGGGTACCAGGTCCAGCACGTACGCGGCATCGAGCCACTTCTCGATGGGTGGGACTGCGGGGCGGCGGGGGTCGGGGCGGGATGTCAGAGACGGCCGTACCGGGTTGCTGATGCCCCAGGAGTGGTGCGGGGCGTTGCGGCCTTCGGCGACTTCGAGCACTTCGGCCATCGCGATTCGCAGTCGGGTGATCCGTTCGAGGGTGTGGATCGCGTTGCTGGCCCGGAAGTCGGACCACAGTCGGATCTTGTCGGGGTCCATGTCGACGAGCTGCTCGGGCTTGACGGTCGCGGGGACTCCCGCATCTCGCACACGGCGGGCCTCGGCCACGGCCGTGTTCCAGACGGGGCGGAGGGCGTCGAGGTAGTCGTCGGCCTCAGCTGCCATCCGCTCGGCCATCTCCTGGTCGGCCCGCTTTCGCAGCTCGGCGAGGATGTTGCCGGTGCCGCTGCGGGCGGCCTGGTGCGTGGCGACGAGCTGCGCGTGTTCGATGATTCCCGTCGGGGTCATGTCGAGCACCGATGCGGGTGCGGGCACGCCGTGGTCGCGGGCTGCGTGGAGCTCTCGGTAGTGCGCGGCGCCGGTGACCGTCACGCCTTCCGCCTCGAGCGCGGTGACGAGTCCGAGCACGTCGTGGTGGTGAATGGTCGGCAGGTGACGCTTCACGAGGCGGACGGGCTGGTCGGGCTCGGCGTAGGTGCGGGCCGGTGCGGCCGGGGCATCGATCGGCACCATGATCTTCTCGACCAGGCCGACGGCGACGAGGTGGTCGAGGTTTCCGTACCGCTCGGGGTGGGGGATCGGCCGGCCGACAGGGGCGTCGAGCTTCTCCTCGCGGATGGTGCTGCCCTTCCCGTCTGCGACGGCGGGGCCCTTCAGTAGCACGCCTTCGCGCTTGACGATGTAGACGGGGCGGTGAGTGGTGGTCATGCTGTTTCCTTTCGGTGGTCCTCGGCGGATGCCGGGGAGTTCTTGGCCGCTTCGAGCTGGTGCTCGAGCGCGGTGATGACGACGCCGCGGACGCGGGCGAGGTTCCGCCACTCGGCGAGGGTGCGGTGGTTCCCGTCGGGGTCGCGCTCTCGCCGCAGCGTCACGGCGTGGTCTTGGAGCTCGCGGATGACGTGGTGCAGGTGCTTGTCGGCGATGAACACGGAGTGCGGTCCGACGCGGAGGCGGACGCCTCGGGCGAGGCCGGGCCCCCACGTGTCGAGCTCGGTGCTGGGGTAGCGGGGTGTCCTCACCGGGTCGCCGCCTTCCTGGTCTTCGGGGTGGGCTTCTTGCGGGTGTGCTTCTTCTTGGTGGTGGCCTTCCTGGTGGGTTTCGGTGTGCGGTCTGAGGGGGTGAGTCCGCCCCATGTGCCGGTCCGTTCGCCGGCGGTGAGGGCGTAGGCGGCGCAGGCGACCATGGCGGGGCAGTCGAGGCATCGGGCCGCGGCTTGCTGCTGCTGGGTTGCGGTGCCGGTCCAGTGGTCGCGGTCGGGGCCGGCGCAGGGGGGTGGTTCCTGGTGGGCGGCGAGGGTGTCGTGCAGCTGCTCCCACTCGTCGCGGGCATGGTCGGGAACGCCGATGGTGAGGGTCATCGGTTCCCCCGTCGGGTGCGGCGGGCTGCAGCGCGACGCTCGGCACGGTTCCGGGCCCGCCTGGCGAGGACGGGGCAGCCGCGGTCGTGGGCGATGCGGAGCGTGGTCACGGCCTTGTGGTCGGGGTCGGGGTGGATCGTGTAGTCGGCGTTGCAGGACGGGCAGGCGCGGCCAGCGGAGGCGAGCTGCTCGAGGATGTACACGGTCGGGTTCAAAGGGGTGGTCATGCGACACCGCCTTCGCAGCTGGTGTGGACCGTGGCGGTGGTGTCGGTGAGGGGGTCTCCACAGCTCTCGCAGAGGGTGGGTGACCCTCTTCCCTGCGAGGGTGACCCGACCGGCTCCCCTATAGGGAGGGGGGAGCCGGGGTCACGTGGGGCCGATACTTGGGTGACCCGGGGTGACCCCGAGGGTGGGGTCACCGTGTGGCCTGGTATTTCGGTGGAGGTGACCCGGGGTGCGGGGTCACCCTGTGGAGGTGACCCCGAGGGGGTGGTTTCAGGGGTGCCGGGGTCACCTTCGGGGTCACCCTGCCGGGCCTTGCGTCGGCGGAGAGCTTCGCGCAGCAGATCGTTCCTGAAACCGCCGTGTCCGTTGTCGCGCAGCAGGGGGCCGGCGAGCTTGAATCCGATGCCGGGATCGGCTCCGAGCTCGTCGAGTTTCCGGATGATGTGGGAGACGGGATCGGCCGCAGGATCGAGGGGGGATGCGGGTTCGTGGCGCAGCGGGGCGGTGAGGATGTTCAGGACGAGCCGGTCGGGGCCGTTGCCGGTCCGGGTCAGTTTCCGCACGAGGGTGCGGGTCTGTCGGCGTTCGTCGTAGGTGAGTTGCCATGAGGCGTCCACGTCGCCGTTCTTGGCGCTGCTGCCGCGTTCGCCGCGGTCGGCGTCTTTACCGGCGTGGTCGAGTCGGATCACGGCGACTTCGCGGGCTTTGAGGGGTGCCAGGGCGAGGCGGTAGATGTTCAGCCAGGTGTCGGCGTCGTTCTCGGGGCCGTCGATGTACCGGGAGACGGTGTCGATGATGACGAGGTCGGGGTGGTGCTGGTCGACGAGTGCGAGCAGTTCGGCGGCGCCGCGGGTGGTGTCCAGGGGGGCGAGGGGTGGGAAGGACAGGTAGATCAGGTCGTGGAGCTGGTCGGGGTCGGCGTCCATGTCGTGCAGTCGCTTCCGCAGGTCCTTCCGGGTGTTCTCGGCGTCGAGGTAGAGCACCCGGATCGGTGGTGCCGGGGGTCCTCCGAGGGTGCGGTGGCCGGTGGTGGCGCGGGTGAGCAGGTCGAGGATCAGCAGGGATTTCCCGGCCTTGGGGGCTGAGTAGAGGGACACGGATTGGCCGCGTTCGGCGAGGGGCCACAGCACCCATTCCTCGGCTGGTGGGGGCCCGTCGAGTACGTCTGTCCAGTCGAGGGGTGCGAACCGGTCGAGGGTCGGCGTTGGGCGCTGGTCCGAGTCACCGGGGGTCCCCGGTGAGTAGGGAGCCTGGTCGGGATCGTTTCGGGGGGTGATGCCGAACTCTGCTGCGAGGGATTGGGGGCGAGGTTCGGGGCGCGTGGCGGGCCGGTCCCCGACCTGTTGCACCGCGCTGTCCCAGTGGTGAGCGAACCGGGTTTCGTGGCCGGCGGGGGCGGCGGCGAGGTAGTCGGCTCGGGCCTGCGCACGCGGGTAGATGCCGGGGTCTGTGTTGGACAGCTCGAGCAGCCTGCAGGCGCGTGCGTGCAGCGCGCCGGTTTCCCACGTGTTGCCGTGCCGGTCGACGGCACCTTCAGGCATGGTCGCGGTGTCGGTGAGGTCCTGCAGGGCCCCGGTGATCGCGGCGGTGAGCCACGGGTCATCGCCTGTCGGCGGCGCGGGGGGAGTTACGGCTGTGGGCTCGGCTTGCTGTGCCCGCGGGGCGGTGAGGTAGGCGTGGAGTGCCGGCGGGACGGGGGCGGGCGCCCGGTCGTCGACGACCGTGTAGACCGTCCCGGTGGCGGCGTGGATGCTGCCGGGGCCGACGACGTAGCCGGCGCCGCGCACGTCGACGTCGAGGCCGTCGGCTCGGAACGGGGAGGCGTTGCCGTAGCGGTGGTCGCCGGCGTCGTAGTAGAGGTGGCGACCCTTCCCGGTGGTGACGGTGAACGTCGGCGGGAGCGGCCCGTGCTGTGCTTCCCACCGGTCGAGCGTGCCGGGGGTGTCCTCGTCGAGGATGAGCAGCCCGGATGCGTCTGCGACGATGCCGTAGTTCGGTGAGGCGTCGCCGGTCCACCATTGCGTGATCGTGGCGGTGTCGTGGGTGTCGCGGCCGCGCCAGGGGCCTGCGGGGGTCTTCCCGGCGGGCTCGAGGCGGATGAGGCGCCATCCTCGGCGGGCGGCTTCGAGTGCTCCCGCAAGGGGTGTAAGCGTCGGCGTAATCGTCATCGCGCACCCCCGTTCTCGAGGGTGCTGGTGGGGATGAGGCGGACGAACTCGAGGCTGGCGGCGTGGCCGCGCGCTTCGGCGCGCTGGGCGGCTTTCGCGGCCGCGTCGAGGGTGAGGTAGACACGGCGGCTGATGCGGCCGTGCCCGGTCTTGAGGATGAGGACGTAGGCGGGGAGCGCGTCGAGCACCTCGGTGCGGGTGAGATGCGGTGTCCGGAGGTGCCCGGTATCCTGGGGGTGCGTCGCCACAACGCTTTCGGGAGCCGTCTCAGCCGCCGGGCTGGGGCGGTTTTCTCGTGCCTGGGTCACGCGGCGTCACCGCCTCGGCGGCGGGCCTGTGCGGACTTCAGGGCGAGGCGCTTGTAGTGGGCGCGGCGCAGGTTCTCGGCGCGGGCGGGGTCGCCGTCGGCTTCGGCGAGGAACTTCGCGTCGAGTGCTGCCCGTGCGGGCGCGGTTCGCTTGGCACGGTCGGGGGTGTTCGCCCAGGACTGGTGGGCGGCGATGGAGCCGATGAGCTTGCGCTCTGCAGGGGTGGCGGTCATCGGCGCTCACCACCGGTGGTGGCGCTGATGGGCCGTGCAGACGCTTGGAGGTCTCGCACGTCAATGCGGACGGCGCGGGGACCGATTCGGTAGGCGCGCAGTTCGCCGCGGCGGATTCGCCGGCGGATGGTCTCGGGGTGAACGTGGAGGTAGTCAGCGGCCTCGGCTGGGGTCAGCAGGGTTTGTGGTGCATCGGTGCGCACGGGGAGCTCCTGGCAGATACTTGCTCTGCCGCGGCTCCGTGGGTCGAGGACTGGTCCGGTCCCGGCCTTCCCACGTGATGCGGTTGGATGCCTTCAGATTCGCTGGGCTTTCGTTTCCCCCGCTTAGCGGCCGGACTCGGCTACGGGGCTACCTTCGGTTCCAGACTACACGGGTGCTGTTGCATTGCGTAGCCCTGAATCGTGGTGTGTGGTCAGAACTCGCCCAGGTTGAGGCGGCGGGCTTCGTCGGCTGCTCGCGCTTCGGATTGGGCCTTCGTATAGCGCACCAGCATGTCGGGGCGGGTCCAGCCGGCCACAGCCATGAGTCCGTTCTCGGAACCGCCGGCGGCGAGCCAGCGATGAGCGGCGGTGTGGCGCAACAGGTGCGGGTGGAACCGGTCGATCCCGGCGGCGACGGCGCGCTCGCGCAGGGCCTTGTGGAGTCCGTCGTAGGAGAACGGCTTGCCGCGGTCTCCGAGCCATAGCGCGTCGGTGTCTGCGAGGCGATGGGTGCGGCGGGTGCGGACGTACCTGTCGATGGCCTGGCCGGTGTTCGGGCCGAACGGGACGGTGCGGCCCTTGCCGCCCTTGCCGCGGACGATGACGGCGCGGCCTTCGATCAGGTCCACGCCGGAGACGGTCAGGGCGGCGGTCTCCCCCGCCCTGGCGCCGGTCTCGAGCATGAACCGGACGATGGCGGTATCGCGGCGGGCGCGGAACTGGTCACCGGTCGCGCAGGACTTCAGTAGTGCCCGTATCTCGTCCTCGGTGAGCGGTTCGACCACCTTGGAGTCGAGCTTGGCGGACTTGAGCCCGATCAAGCGGTCCTCGGGTATCTCGCCCTCGTCGGCCAGCCATGCGGAGTACCGCTTCAGGGACAGCTGCCGGGCACGGACGGTGGCGGGTTCGCGGCCGAGGTCGAGCAGGTGGGCGGAGAACGCGTTGACGGTGGCGCGGTCCAGGTGCGGGGGGACGCCGGTGTCTTCGGCCCAGTCGGCGAACTGTCGCAGCCCATCGGTGTACTGCTTGATCGTCGCCGGAGACTTCCGAGCGGCGCGCAGCGCGACGATCCACGAGTCGATGAGGCTCATGGTCTCGTACGGGTCGGGCGTCGTCATGCCCTGATCCTACCCCGACACACCGACATTGATATCTGGACTAGGAGCGCTGTGCTGTGCGATACTGAGCGGGCCAGGCACCAAATACAGTGCCTGACCTGCTCAAACGCTAGACCCGCTCCGAAACCTCAGTCGAGGTAGTCGCGCAGCACCTGCGAGCGCGAGGGGTGGCGCAGCTTGGACATGGTCTTGGACTCGATCTGGCGGATCCGCTCCCGGGTCACGCCGTAGACCTTGCCGATCTCGTCCAGGGTCTTGGGCTGGCCGTCCTCGAGGCCGAAGCGCATGGAGACCACGCCTGCCTCCCGCTCGGACAGGGTGTCCAGCACGGAGTGCAGCTGCTCCTGCAGCAGGGTGAAGCTCACCGCGTCAGCCGGGACGACGGCCTCGGAGTCCTCGATGAGGTCGCCGAACTCGCTGTCGCCGTCCTCACCCAGCGGGGTGTGCAGGGAGATCGGCTCGCGGCCGTACTTCTGGACCTCGACGACCTTCTCGGGGGTCATGTCGAGCTCCTTGGCGAGCTCCTCCGGGGTGGGTTCCCGGCCCAGGTCCTGCAGCATTTGCCGCTGCACACGGGCCAGCTTGTTGATGACCTCGACCATGTGCACGGGGATGCGGATGGTGCGGGCCTGGTCCGCCATGGCGCGGGTGATGGCCTGGCGGATCCACCACGTGGCGTAGGTGGAGAACTTGTAGCCCTTGGTGTAGTCGAACTTCTCGACAGCGCGGATCAGACCCAGGTTGCCCTCCTGGATCAGGTCCAGGAACAGCATGCCGCGGCCGGTGTAGCGCTTGGCCAGGGACACCACCAGGCGCAGGTTCGCCTCCAGCAGGTGGTCCTTGGCGGCGCGGCCGTCCTCGGCGATGATCGTCATCTCACGGCCAGCCTTCGTGAGGCGGCCGTCCCTGCCCGTGAGGGACTCGTCGTTCTTCAGCTTCTGCTCCGCGTAGAGGCCCGCCTCGATGCGCTCGGCCAGCTCCACCTCCTGCGCGGCGTTCAACAGTGCGACCTTGCCGATCTGCTTGAGGTAGTCCTTGACCGGATCGGCCGTGGCGCCGGCGGTGACGACCTGCTGGGCCGGGGAGTCGTCCTCCGCAGCGGAGAACACGAAACCGCCGGACTCCTCGACCGACTCGTCACCGGAGGCGGCGTCCTTCTCGGCCTCGGCGTCCTCACCCTCGGTGGCCGGGTCCTCGCCCTCGATTTTCTCCTCGTCCTTGTCCTCCTTGGCCGCGGCCGTCTTCTTCCTGGCGGCGGTCCGGGACTTGGCGGGGGCCTTCTTGGCCGGGGCCTCGGTCTCTGCGGGGGCGTCGGAGCCGTCCTCGGTGCCTTCGGCGACGTCGGCTGCGGTCTCCTCGGCGGCCTTCCCCTTGGCGGCCCTGGAGCTCCGACGGCTGGCGGTGGCCGCCTTCGCGGTGCCGCCGGTGGACTTCTTGGATGCCGACGTGCGGGCACGGGTGCCCGCGGCCGCCTTCTCGGTCTCGTCGATCGGGGCGTCAGCGGTCTCAGCGGTCTTGGAGGAGGTCACAGAGTTCCTTCTTCCGATGGCGCACCCAGTGGTGCGCCGTTCAGCTCGGGCGATCAGTCGTCTCAGCGCGGCCTGCGGATGCCGCGCCCGTGCCGCGTTCCCGGATCCTTTTCCGGTTTCACGGCGCGCAAAGGCGCGATGCCGTCAAGCCATGGAAGTATAACGCCTCGTGAGCGGCGTTATTCCCGGATGTCCGCGGCAGCTGTCGGATCGTCCTTGACCGCGAGAACCGGACAGGAGGCCCCCAGGACGACGCGACGTGCGGAGGCTCCCAGGTTGAGCTTGCCGATCGGTGACTTGCGGTGCAGCCCGATCACCACCAGCGTGGCCTCGATCTCTGCGGAGAGATCCAGCAGGAACTCACCGACGTCCCTCGTGTCACAGCTGCGCACGGTGATCTCCGGCAGGTCGAGGCCCGTGGCGCGGCAGTCCGCGAGCACGGTCTGCTCAGAGGCGACTGCCGGTCCCGTCTCCGGATCGTTGTACAGGTGAGAGGCGACCACCAGGTCCTCGCCGACCCGCACCGCATGTCTGAGAGCGGCGTGGAGCGCCGCTCTGCCCTGGCCGGACGGTGAGTACCCGACGACGATGGTCATTGTGCCCCTCCTCGCCGTGGCGCCAGGCGGCCACGGGCTGCGACGTATCGGGTCAGACTAACGGGCCAGCAGTTCGACGATCCACCGATCCAGGTGCGGGTGTGCCAGAAGGAACGCGTCATGGCCGATCGGTGAGGAGGCGCAGTGCATGACCGCCCCGTCGATGTGCTGGGCGGTCTCGGCGACGAGTGGTCGGGGGAACAGCCGGTCCGTCGTGATCGCGACCACCAGGGTGCGGGCACGCACCCGGCCGAGCGCCTTCGCCAGTCCCCCGCGGCCCCTGCCCACGTCGTGGGTGTTCATGGAGCGCACGAGGGTCAGATAGGAGTTCGCATCGAAGCGTCGCGCCAGCTTGGTCGCGTGATGGTCCAGGTAGCTGGTGACCTGATGGCGGCCGTCGCCGTGCAGGGGGTCCTCCTCCCCCTGGGCGCGGTTCGCGAAGCGTGCTTCCAGCTCCTCGGCGGTGCGGTAGATGGTGTGGGCGATGCGGCGTGCGATCCCGAGGCCACGATGGGGGCCTTCACCCGGGCCCAGGTGGTAGTAGTCCCCGCCGTGGAAGCCGGGGTCCGCTTCGATGGCGGCGATCTGGGCGCTGTTCCAGGCGATCTGGTCGGCGCTGGCCCGGGCGGCGCTGGCGATCACGGCGAGCCGCTGGACCTCCTGCGGATGGCAGACCGCCCATTCCAGTGCACGCATCCCGCCCATGGAACCGCCGATGACCAGCGCCCAGCGGTCGATGCCGAGCTGGTCGCGCAGGGCGCGCTCGGCCGAGACCTGGTCCCGCACGGTCACCCGGGGGAAGCGCGAGCCCCAGGGGCGACCATCGGCAGCATCTGAACTGGGTCCCGTGCTCCCTTGGCACCCGCCCAGCACGTTCGGGGCGATGACGAAGTAGCGATCGGTGTCGATCGGGCGGCCGGGCCCGACCATCTGTTCCCACCAGCCCCCGCTGGGATGCCCTGGACCGACCGCGCCGCGGACGTGGGAGTCACCGGTCAGGGCGTGCAGGACCAGCACCGCATTGCTGCCGTCGGCGTCGAGCTGCCCCCAGGTCTCGTACGCCATCTGCACGTCATCCAGCAGCGCGCCGCTCTCCAGGCGGAGCGGGCCGACGGAGGCGAACCGCCGATCCCCGGCCCCGTGCTCGGGCCGCCAGGCCCCGCTGGCGGGGAGGAGGACTGCGGCCGCGTCCGCCTGCTCGTGGGAGGGCTGGGGCCGAGTGCGAGGGGACAGGGCGCTGAGTGCGGTCATCGGCGTGGGCTCCTCCCTCTGGGCTCACTCCTCCGGCCACCACGCCGGGGGAATCGGGGTGTCGATCATCGTTGCGAGCAAGGGTGCCAGAGTCGATGCCGGATCGCGCCGCAGCAGATCGTCCACCAGGTCCCCGGCGGCGGCGAAGCGGTGGTTCCACCACGACAGTAGGGTCAGCACTGCCGTGATGCCCCGCCACGCGTCCCGCGCCACCGCGGCGCTGGCGGGATCGGCCCCGTCCATCGCGCCCGTGGCCGCATCACGCAGTAGTTCGAGGCTGTGATACCAGTCCCCACCTGCGCAGACGTCTGCATGCGGTCGACGCGACGGGTCACTGGTGAGCTCCTGCAGCAGCTCCTCCCGATCGACAGATCGGCGCGAGCCCCGATCCACGCACACGGCGAGGAGCTCCCAATGGACGGCGTCAACGGCGAGCGCCGAGAGCATCGCGCAGAGCTGTTCACAGTCCGTCACGAAGCGGCCGCTCCCGGTGCCACCGGCCTGCCCGGCTGCCGCCAGCCGAGACACCGACTCCCGGGCCCGGGCGAACAGATCGGCGGCCTCGGCCGGCTCACCGCTGGCCGGGTGCAGTGCCAGCTGCGCGCCCAGGGCGCGAAGGGCCTCACGCTCGGCTCGTCCTCGGCGGAGGTTGCGACCCTCCAGCACGGCCTCCATCGCTGCTCGGGTGCGATCGAAGGGCAGCAGCTCTTCGGCGGGCGAGACCCAGACCTCCCCGGGGGCATCACCCTCACCCGCAACGAGCAGTACCTGGCGGACGCTGCCGTCACCCAGCACCCACATCGGGTGCACGGGGAACGGATCAGGCAGCATCCGCGCAGCGACGTCCAGGACCATCGGTGCCAGGACCCCCGCCCAGTCGTCGATCTCGTGGGCATCCACCGGTTCGGTGCCGTCACCGGCGATCAGCAGGGCCAGCGCGCCGGTGCATCCCCGCTCCCTCATCAGGGTGAGGTGGTTCTCGAGGTGCTCCCGGCCGGCCGGCTCGCTCATCTCGCGCACGGGTGAGCAGGTCAGGACGGGGCGGGTGCCGTGCCCGGCATGGCCCACCATCAGCAGGCAGTCACGAGGAACGGCGCCGAAGCTGAGCCGCGCGGCGGCCAGCAGCTCAGCGGGGTCATCGGCGCGGATGACCCGTGGTGACTCGGGGCAGGACGGGGTCTCGGTCGTCATGCCTGAAGCCTCCCGAGGACCACGAACCGCGGCCACCGCCCTTGCGTTCCTGGGGACATCCGGACGATGGGGAGGAACCTGGCGCCGTAGGAGCGCCGTAGGAGCCTCGCACCCGCGGCACAGGCAGCTCGTGACAGGATCGGGGATCAGCGAAGGAAGGACCCCCATGACTGCTCCTGCCCGTTCCGGCTCCACCCCCGACCTGCACGCTCTCGACCAACGCCTGGTCCAGGAGGTGCAGGCGGTGCACCGCGCGCTGATCCGGGATCGGCGCGGGGAGCTCGGCAGGATCGCCCCGGAGGCGCTGACGCTGGTGGACTCGCTGGAGCGCTACCTGGCCGGCGGGAAGATGCTGCGGCCCCGCTTCTGCTTCTTCGGCGGGCTGGCGGCGCTGCCCGAGCCGCCCACCGACGAACAGGTCGCGGGCCTCGCCCTCAGCGGCGCCGCCATCGAACTGGTGCAGGCGGCCGCCCTCATGCACGACGACGTGATCGACCACTCCCCCACCCGTCGCGGCAGACCGGCCCTGCACGTCGAGCAGTCCGCAGCTCATCGGCACCGGTCCCTGGCCGGCTCCTCCGACGAGTTCGGGGTGGCGGTCGCGATCGTGCTCGGCGATCTCACCCTCAGCTGGGCCGAGCAGCTGTTCTCGCAGGCCCTCGACTCGAGCGAGGCCGCCGGGCGCGCCCGCGCGGAGTTCGACGCGCTGCGCACCGAGGTGATGTGCGGCCAGTACCTGGACATCCTGCACCAGGCCGGGGGGCTGGGCACCGGAAGGGGGACGACGGGCACCGGGCAGGCCGGGGTCGATGCCGTGGCGGACCGGGAGGAATCGGGCCCGGAGGCGGCGGCGCTGGAGGTGATCCGGTGGAAGACGGTCCCGTACACGGTGCTGCGCCCCGTGCGGATGGGAGCTGCGCTGATGGGGGCCGATGATCAGCTGCTGGGCCTGCTCTCCCGCTGGTCCATCGAGGTGGGGACCGCGTTCCAGCTGCGGGACGACCTGCTGAGCGTGGTCGGGGACGAGGATCAGACCGGCAAGCCCACCGGCGGGGACATCGTCGAGGGCAAGCGGACCGTGCTGCTGGCCCGCACCGTTGCGCATGCCGACGAGGACGAGCTCGCACTGCTCGAGCGCACCATCGGGAACCCTGCCGCGCACCCGGAAGACGTCCGGGCCGTGCACGCACTGATGGTGGACAGCGGGGCGGTCGCCTCGGTTGCGCAGGACGTGCGGCAGCGGGCCGGTGCCGCCAGGGCCCTGCTCGAGGGCACCGACGCCCTCGGGGAACTGGGACGGGCCGGCCTGCTCACCCTGGCCGCGCAGGCCACCGACACCGACTCGCTGCCGCGCTGAGCCTCGATCAGGAGGCGCGGCCCACCGGCGTCAGAAGGCCATCGCCTGGGCTCGCCGGCGCACTTCCCCGCGCTGGCCGCGCCGGAGATGGTCGATGGGTCGACCCGGCAGGGTGTCGTCCTCGGTGAAGAGCCACCGCAGCAGCTCCTCGTCCTCGAATCCGCCGTCGCGCAGAACGGTGATGGTTCCGGCGAGGTGCGGGGCCACTTGGCCGTCGAGCAGCATGTCGGCCGGCACCGAGCGGACCACGGGGTCGCCGCGGCGCACGGCCACCAGTTCGCCGTCGTCGATCAGGCGGCGCACTTTGGACACCTCGATGTCGAGGATGCGGGCGACGTCCGGCAGGGAGAGCCATTCAGGGATCAGGTCATCGAGCTCGTTCACGCCCCCAGGGTGCCATGCCCGTGCCGCATCGTGCGCGCGGGAGCCGTCGCGCGTGCGGGAGCCGCTGTGTCCGGGTCGACTCGCGCGCGCGTGTGTCGCTGCTCCGTTACCACAGACCTGCGCCCTACAGTGACAGCGTGAGTGCGCCGACTTCCCCCGGCCTCGACCTGCTCCTGGACGGACGCTACCGGGTCGAGGACCTCATCGCGCGCGGTGGCATGGCGACCGTGCACCGCGGGCACGATCAGCGACTGGACCGCGTGGTCGCGCTGAAGATCATGCACCCCCACCTCG
Organism: Brachybacterium sp. p3-SID1565; assembly: GCF_025143785.1. Taxonomy (NCBI): domain Bacteria; kingdom Bacillati; phylum Actinomycetota; class Actinomycetes; order Micrococcales; family Dermabacteraceae; genus Brachybacterium; species Brachybacterium sp. p3-SID1565. The sequence continues at coordinate 17,013 of NZ_JAMBDS010000034.1, read as the reverse complement.
CGATGGACGAGGACTTCCGCCGCCGGTTCGCCCGCGAGGCCCGTGCAGCCGCGCGCCTGGCGCATCGCAACGTGGTCGGCGTCTTCGACCAGGGCGAGGACGGAGACCGCATCTACCTGGCGATGGAGCTGGTGGAGGGACAGACTCTGCGCGCCCGTCTGGGGCAGCCGGAGGGGATGAGCGTGCGCGAGACCCTCGATGTGACCGCGCAGGTGCTGGAGGCCCTGGCCGCCGCTCACGAAGCAGGGATCGTTCACCGCGACATCAAGCCCGAGAACGTGCTGATCGACCCCGAGGGCGTGGTGAAGGTGGCCGACTTCGGCCTGGCCCGCGCGGTGGGCACCGCTCAGTCCTCCGCCAGCGCCACCCTGCTGGGCACCGTCGCCTACATCAGTCCTGAGGTGGTCACCCGCGGCCACTGCGATGAGCGCAGCGATCTGTACTCCCTCGGGGTGATGGTGTTCGAGATGCTGACGGGGCTGCAGCCCTTCCGCGGTGAGCAGCCCGTGCACATCGCCTTCCAGCACGTCCACGAGGACATCCCGGCTCCCTCATCGCTGGCTACCGCGATCCCCTCCGCACTCGACTCCCTCGTCACCTGGGCTGCCGCCCGCAACGTGCAGCAGCGCCCGGCCGCGGCCGGGGACCTCCTGCGAGCGGTGCGCGAGCTGCAGCGCACGCTGCCCCCCGGGGTCCTCGACGCCCGCCCGGAGCCGCGGGAGCTCGACTCCACCGGGGAGGTTCCCCGGCTGACGGTCCCGCTCACGGACGTCGTCTCCCAGATCAGCTCCGAGGCGCGCAGCTTCCCCAGCGAGATGCGCACGCAGCCGACGAGCGAGCACGGCACAGCAGGGCATCCCGCTGATCCGGAGGGCACCGATGGGGCAGTCCCTGCTGAGCCACCCGGCCCGGGCGAAGGCACGGGCCCGGAGGATCTCCCTCCGCGCGTCGTCGCCCTTCCACTGCCGCGGACCCGCCGCGGACGGCACCTTCCCCACAGCACCCGCCGACGCTCCCGCCCGGTGACCGCACTGGCCTCGCTGCTGCTGGCGGGGGTCCTGGGATTGGGCGGCTGGGCAGGCGTGGACTGGTACGCCACCGACGGGCCGGGCGGGGACCGCTCCGTGCCGGTGCTGGCCGGCACCCAGCTCTCCGACGCGGAGGCTGCGCTGGCCTCGGCGGATCTCTCCACCCGCACCGAGGAGCGCTTCAGCGACACCGTGCCTGCCGGCCACGTGATCAGCTCCTCCCCCTCGACCGGCACCATCGTCAAGCGCGGCACCGATGTGCAGGTGATCGTCTCCAAGGGGCAGCAGACCTTCCCGGTCCCTTCTCTGGAGGGCATGGGGGTCGAGGAAGCACGCCAGGCCGTCGAGGAGCAGGGCCTCACGCTGGTGGAGGACGAGCCGTCCTACTCGGAGACCGTCCCCCAGGGCCACGTGATCTCTCAGTCCTCCGAGGCTGAGGCACTGCCTGCCGGTGGCGAGGTCCATGTGGTCCTCTCGCAGGGGCGCGAGCCGATCACGGTACCGGACCAGAGGGGCCGCGGCGGGTCCGATGCACGCGCCGCCCTGGAGGCCGCCGGGTTCGAGGTCTCCAGCGCCCAGGCGCACTCGGGGTCGGTGCCGAAGGGCGCCGTGATCTCCCAGGACCCGGCCTCGGGAACCCTGCACCGCGGTGACACGGTGCGGATCGTCACCTCGCTGGGGCCGGAGATGGTGACCGTGCCGGACGTCTTTCGCCAGAGCGAGGCCGATGCCAAGGCCACCCTGGAGGCAGCCGGCTTCACGGTCTCCGTGCAGCACGACCGCGGCGAACCCGTGTTCGGCCTGGTCTATGAGCAGTCCGCGGCCGCCGGCAGCGAACTCGCCAAGGGTTCCACCGTCACCATCACGGTGTTCTGACGCCCCGGCCCGTCCGGGGCCGGGGCGATGCCCCCCAGGGGGCAGACGGCATCAGCGGCGAGCCAGCATCTCTGCGACCAGGAACGCCAGCTCGAGGGACTGCTGGTGGTTCAGGCGCGGATCCACGAGGGTCTCGTAGCGGCGCTCCAGGCCGGCCTCGTCGATCTCACCGGTGCCGCCCAGGACCTCTGTGACGTCATCGCCCGTCAGCTCCATGTGGAGACCGGCCGGGACGGTGCCGGCGGCCTCGTGCACCTCGAAGAAGCCGACCACCTCGTCGAGGATGTCCTCGAAGCGCCGGGTCTTGTACCCGTTGGAGGAGGTGATGGTGTTGCCGTGCATCGGATCGGTGACCCAGGCCACCTGGGCACCGGAATTCCGCACTCCCTCCACGAGGGCGGGCAGGCGGTCCCGGATCTTCCCGGCCCCCATGCGGGTGATGAACGTGAGGCGGCCGGGCTCCCGCTCGGGATCGAGCTTGTCGATCAGCCGCAGGGCGTCGTCCACCGTCGCGGTGGGGCCCAGCTTCACGCCGATGGGGTTGCGCAGGCGGGACATGAAGTCCACATGGGCGCCGTCGATGTCTCGGGTGCGCTCGCCGATCCACAGGAAGTGGCCGGAGCAGCCGTAGATCTCGCCGGTGCGCGAGTCGATGCGCGAGAGCGCCTCCTCGTAGTCCAGCAGCAGCGCCTCGTGGGAGGCGTAGAACTCGACCACCTTGAGCGCGTCGAAGTCCGCGCCGATCGCGGCCATGAAGCGGATCGCCTTGTCGATCTGCGCGGCCAGGCGCTCGTAGCGGTCGTACCCGGGGCCCGAGGTGAACCCCTGGTTCCAGGAGTGCACCTCGCGGAGGTCCGCGAAGCCGCCGCCGGTGAAGGCACGCAGCAGGTTCAGCGTGGTCGCGCTGGAGGTGTACATCCTCCACAGGCGGTGGGGGTCCGGGCGCCGCGCCTCCGGGGTGAAGGCGTAGTCGTTGACGGCATCGCCGCGGTAGGTGGGCAGGGTGAGACCATCGCGCGTCTCGACGTCGGAGGAGCGGGGCTTGGCGAACTGCCCGGCCATCCGGCCCATCTTCACCACCGGCACGGAGGCCCCGTAGGTGAGCACAGCGGACATCTGCAGGATGGTGCGGATCTTGTTGCGGATCCTGTCGGCCGTGGAGTCGGCGAAGGTCTCGGCACAGTCCCCGCCGGCCAGCAGGAAGGCCTCCCCTCGGGCGGCCGAGGCGACCCGATCGCGCAGCACGTCCACCTCACCTGCGAACACCAGCGGGGGCGCGGAGCGCAGGGTGTCGAACACCTGCGCGCGCTCGGACTCCTCCGGCCACACCGGCTGTTGCACCCGCGGATACTCGCGCCACGCCCCGAGGGCCTCGAGACCGGCGTCGGCCGAGGACAGCGAGAAGGAGTGGGCGCGGGCAGGAGCGTCGGGGCTGAAGTGTCTCACCCGGCCAGGATAGGCGGTGACGGGGGGATTCCCGGACGCGTCCAGGGTGCGGGACCCCCCGACGGGCCGACCGGATCAGGTGGGGCGGTCGACCTCCGCTCTCAGGCGGCGCTTCACGTCGGAGGCGTACTCATCGACGTACTCCTGGCCCGAGAGCTCCTGGACCCGCTCCCGGATCACCTCGGTGACCGCGCGCAGCAGGCGTCCCTCCTCAAGGCCATCGAAGGCCTCGGCGAGTGCCGCCACGTCGATGGGCTCCCCCATCACCACCTTCATCTGCGGGCGGCGGTGGGGGAACATCTTCCTGCCGCGATGCGCCTCGAAGGTGTCCACCATCGCCACCGGCACCACCGGCGCCCCGGTCGCAAGGGCGAAGCGCGCGGTGCCGGTCTTGAACCTGTGGAGGCGTCCATCGGGGCTCCGGCTGCCCTCGGGATAGATGCCCAGCACTTTGCCCTCGCCGAGCACCGTCAGCCCGGCCTCGATCGCGGAGCGCGAGGCCGCGCCGCCGGAACGGTCCACCGGCATCACGTGCAGGCCCCGCAGCACCAGTGCGAACACCTGGTTCAGCGGTGACCCGCCCTTGAAGATGTCGGACTTGCCCAGGAAGTGCACCGCGCGGGAGACCTGCATCGGCATCACCACGGTGTCCGCGTAGGAGACATGGTTCGAGGCGAGGATCACCGGGCCCTTCCGCGGGATCCGCTCCTCGCCGGTGATGGTGGGATTCCAGATCAGCCTGACCAGGATCCCGACGACCACTTTGGCGAAGGCGTAGAACACGAGCTCTCCTGGGGGTGCGCTGTGACAGCGCTGGACGGTGATGTGCCTGGGCGGCGCTAGTGCGACCATGGAGCCATGGAGTTCAGCGAACTGTCTCGTCCATGGCGCGCGCGAGGTCACTCTAACCTGCGCGGCGCGCTGCTCCTCTGCCACGGCTTCACGGGCTCGCCGCAGTCCATGCGGCCCTGGGGCGAGGATCACGCCGGGCGCGGGTGGGAGGTGGAGCTGCCGCTGCTGCCCGGTCACGCCACCGACTGGCGGGAGCTGGCGCGGACACGGTGGCAGGACTGGTACGGACATGTCCGTGGCGTCGCCGAGGAGCTCTCCGCCGAGCACGGCCCCATCGCCGTGGGCGGTCTGAGCATGGGCGGCGCCCTCTCACTGCTGCTGGCCGCAGATCCCGGTCTGCGCGGCCGCATAGCCGCGCTGGTGCTGGTGAATCCGGGACTGAGCCTGCCGCCCGTGGCAGCGCTGTCCGGCCTGATCGCCCCGTTCGTGCCCACGCTGCCGGGGATCGCCTCGGACATCGCCGCCCCGGGGGTGAGCGAGGAGGGGTACGACAGGCTCCCGATGCGGGCCGTGGGCGAGCTGCGGGGACTTTTCTCCCAGGTCCGGCGCTCCTTGGACGCGGTCGACGTCCCGGTGCTCCTGGCCACCTCGCGGGAGGACCACACCGTGCCCGCACGGGACAGCCGCGCGATCGCCGCGGGCGTACGAGGCCCGGTGGAGCGGCTCCCCCTGCTGCGCAGCCACCACGTGGCCACTCTGGACCACGACGCCCCTCTGCTGTTCGACACCTCGGCACGATTCCTGGACCAGCACGTGCCCGAGCCGAAGGGACGGCCGGTATGAGCGGCGGCCCGCAGGACTCCCGCAGCGAGGATCCGCGCGACGTCGATCTGGAGTTCGCCCGCCTTCTCGAGGCCGAAGGCGTGCTGCTGCCGCCCGGGCAGGCACCGCGGGAGCCGGCGGCCCGCGGTGAGGACCGGCACCACCCCCACAGCCCCGACTCCCCCTCCGAGCCGCCCTCCGAGGATGACCGCGCCAAGGCCAGGGCTGCGCACCCCTCCCGCGGTCGAGGTCCGAGGCCGCCACGCGAGCTGGAGGACGAGGAGGACATCGACGCGCTCGCCCCGGACGCGTGGATGGGCGACTTCGTCCCTCCGGACCCGGACCTGCCGGAGCCGACACCACGCGCCCTGTGGTCCTGGACCGCCCTCATCGGTGGGCTCGTGGCCCTGCTGGTGGTGGCGGTGGTGCCGGCCCTGCCCCCATGGATCGGAGGTCTCGGTGGCCTGGTGGCCCTCGGCGGGGTGATCGCCCTGCTGCTGCGCGCGCCGACGCACCGCGAGGGCGACGGTATCCAGATCTAGCAGCTGCGGACCGAGCCCGCCTCGCCCCAGGCACCCCGGGAGGGCACAGGCGGCTCAGCGAGCGAGGTCGGCCGCCCCCACGATCCCGGCTCGATTGCCCATCCGGGCCTGCTCGAACGGTGCGACGGTGCGGTGCATCCGCGCGGTCAGGTTCGCCGCATAGGCCTCGCGGGCGGGGTCCAGCAGCAGGTCGCTGGCTGCGCTCACACCACCTCCGACGACGATCACCTCGGGATCCAGCAGCGCCGCGATCGAGGCCAGCCCCTCGCCCAGCCAGCCGCCGATCTCGGCGATCAGCTCCCGGGCACCGGGGTCCCCCTGCTGGGCCAGCCGGGTGATCAGGGGGCCGTCGATCTCCTTCTTCGCCCCGCCGGCCGCCTGCACGAGCGGCCCCATGAGCGGGTCACCGGTGGCGGCGCGCCGCTTCGCGGTGCGCACCAGGGCGGTGCCGGCCGTGTACTGCTCGAGGCAGCCGCGGCGACCGCAGCCGCACCACTGTCCCTGCGGCACAGCCGTCATGTGCGCGATCTCCCCGGCGAAGCCCCCACTGCCCCGCACCAGCTGCCCGTTCATGACGATCGCCCCGCCCAGGCCGGTCCCCACGGTGACCATCAGCATGTTCTCGGCCTCGGTGGCCGCACCGAAGCGGAACTCCGCCCAGCCGGCGGCGTTGGCATCGTTCTCCACCACCACCGGGAGCGAGACCAGGCGCTCGAGCTCCTCGGCCAGGCTCCGGTGCCTCCACGCCAGGTTGGCGGCGAACACGACGGTGCGACGATCCGCCCCGACGAAACCGGCAGCCCCCACGCCGATGCCCACCACATCGTGCTCGGAGCGCAGCTCGGCCACCGCATCAGCGACTCCGGCCTCGATCAGCTCGGGGTCGGTGGCGGGGGTGCTGCGAGTGGTCGCGGCGATGATGGTGCCGTCCTCGTCCACGACGCCCGCCGCGATCTTGGTGCCGCCGATGTCCACTCCGATGGAGAGCATGAATCCTCTTCCCCGACGCGCCGCGTCCCGGCACGTCCGATCCGTGTTGTCGGGGTCCATCGTAGGACGCACTGACGTAGACTTCCCCAGACCCCACCAGCGCTTCCGGGCGGGTGCCCGGCGCCCAGGAGCCGCGTCCGATCCGGATCGAAGGAGATTCGATGAAGCAGTTCGGCACCGCCGCCCAGCACACCAGCCGTGAGGACGAGAACACCACCGACCTCCTGCTCGGTCGACTGCAGTCCGATCCACGCACCCCGATCTTCGAACTCGCCGACGGCTCCGGCACCTACCGCCCTCTGTCCGTCGGTGACTTCGTGGCGGAGGTCAAGGCGGTGGCCAAGGGCCTGATCGCCTCCGGCGTCGGCTCCGGTGACGTGGTCGCGATCATGTCGCGCACCCGCTACGAGTGGGTGCTGGTGGACTGGGCGGTCTGGTTCGCCGGCGGCGTCAGCGTCCCCATCTACGAGACCTCCTCCCCCAGCCAGATCCAGTGGATCGCCTCGGATGCAGGGGCCCGCTTCGCCGTGGTGGAGGCCAGGCGCCACTGCGAGGACATGGAGTCCGTGCGCGGTGAGCTGCCCGCCCTGGAGCGCATCGGCGTGCTCGAGGACGGCATCATCGAGGAGCTCAAGCAGCGCGGGAAGGACGTCAGCGACGACGAGCTGGAGGCGCGCCGCACCTCCCGGCGCCTGGAGGACGTCGCGACCATCATCTACACCTCGGGCACCACCGGTCGCCCCAAGGGCGCCGAGCTCACCCACGCGAACTTCGTGGACACCGCCCGCAGCGCGCTGAACCTGCTGGGCGAGCACGTGCTGCCCCCCGGTTCACGAATGTTGATGTTCCTGCCGATCGCGCACGTGTTCGCTCGCCTGCTCGTGGTGGTGGCCGCCTCCTGGCCGGTCACCACTGCCTTCACCCCGGACACCAAGAACCTGATGGAGGACCTGGCGAAGTTCAAGCCCACCTTCCTGCTCGCGGTCCCCCGCGTGTTCGAGAAGGTCTACAACAGCGCCGAGGCCAAGGCCATCGCCGGCGGCAAGGGCAAGATCTTCTCCGCCGGTGCCGATACGGCGATCGCCTATTCCAAGGCCCTCTCCGCCGGGAAGGTCCCGCTGACCCTCAAGCTCAAGCATGCCGCTTTCGACAAGCTGCTGTACGCCAAGCTGCGCGGCGCCATGGGCGGGGACGTCTCCTGGTCCGTCTCGGGAGGAGCCCCGCTCGGGGCGCGTCTGGCGCACTTCTTCCGCGGCATCGGGGTGACCGTGCTGGAGGGCTACGGGCTCACCGAGACCACAGCTCCGGTGTGCGTGAACCTGCCGTGGTCGGTCAAGCCCGGCACCGTGGGCCCGCCCCTGCCCGGTTCCGCCGTGGCGATCGACGACGACGGTGAGATCCTGGTCAAGGGCGTGATGGTCTTCAAGGGCTACCACAACAACCCCGAGGGGACCGCGGAGGCCATGCGTGACGGCTGGTTCCGCACCGGTGACATCGGTTCCCTGGACGAGGACGGCTCACTGACCATCACCGGCCGCTCCAAGGAGGTCATCGTCACCGCGGGCGGCAAGAACGTCTCCCCCGCCCAGCTGGAGGACCAGCTGCGCTCCCACCCGCTGGTCAGCCAGTGCGTGGTGATCGGCGACCAGAAGCCCTTCGTCGCCGCGATCATCACGCTGGACCCGGAGATGCTGCCCACCTGGCTGAAGAACAACGGCCTGCCGGAGATGAGCATCGAGGAGGCCGGTCGCAACGAGAAGGTGCACGCCGAGCTGCAGCAGGTGGTGGACAAGGCCAACCAGTCGGTCTCGCGAGCGGAGTCGATCCGCACCTTCGAGATCATCGACACGGACTTCACCGAGGAGAACGGGTACCTCACCCCCTCGATGAAGCTCAAGCGCAATGTGGTGGTCAAGGACTTCGCCGATGTGATCGAGAAGATCTACTCCGGGCCCAAGCCCTCGAACTGAGCAGCGTCGCTTCGCCGCTGTCGCGCGAGGCCCCGCCACCCGTCTTCGGGTGTCGGGGCCTCGTCGTAGTCTGCAGGACATGTCCACCCGCCGTCCGCCGCGCCAGCAGCTGAGCTTCGACGATCTGGGCACCCCGCTGGCGGAGGCCACCTTGGTGGTGGTGGACCTGGAGACCACCGGGACGAACCCCACCGAGGACGCCATCACGGAGATCGGCGCGGTGAAGGTGCGCGGCGGCGAGGTGCTCGGTGAGTTCCGCACCTTCGTGGATCCGCAGCGACCGATCCCTGCCTACATCGCCTCGCTCACCGGCATCTCGGACGCCACCGTCGCCGGCGCCCCGCACATCGGTACGGTGCTGCCGATGTTCCTGGACTTCGTGGGGGACGCGGCGCTGGTGGCGCACAACGCCCGCTTCGACATCGGCTTCCTCGCAGCGCACGCCTCCCGGCACCACGTGCCCTGGCCGGGGCCGCCGGTGCTGGACACACTGGCGCTGGCGCGCACCGTGTACCGACGGGACGAGGTGCGCGACCACCGCCTGTCCACCCTGGCCGCCCACGTCGGCGCTGCCGTCCAGCCCGATCACCGGGCACTGTCCGATGCCCGCGCCACGGTGGACGTGCTGCACGCGATCATCGCCCGCCTCGGCGCCCAGGGAGCCACCACGCTGGAGGATCTGGCCTCTGCCCACAGGCGCGCCACCCCGGTCCAGCTGCGCAAGAAGCACCTGGCGGCCGCGGTGCCACCGGTGCCCGGGGTGTACGAGTTCCTGGACGCGCACGGCCAGGTGCTCTACGTGGGCACCTCCCGGAACCTGCGAAGCCGGGTGCGCACCTACTTCACCGCCGCCGAGACCCGCCGCCGGGTGCTGGACATGCTGCCCCGCGCGGAATCGATCCGCACCATCGAGTGCACGACCCCGACGGAGGCGGCGGTGCGGGAGCTGCGCATCATCGGCGCCACCAAGCCTCCGTCGAACCGCCGCGGGCTCACCCCCGAGAAGGCCCTGTGGTTGCGCCTCGGCTCCGGCAGGGAGGGCCTGCGCGCGGCACGCCTGGCCCGGGACGAGGCCGACGGATCCGCGCAGATCGGCCCGCTGGCCTCCCGTCACGACCTGGAGCCGCTCAAGGGCCTGCTCACCGATGCGGTGCTCGGACGGGCCGCGAGCTTCGAGGGATCGTCCCGGGACGCCGGCCTCAGCGACCAGGGGCACAGGGCGCGGATCCGACGCGCGATGCTGGAGGATCCCGGGGAGGTGCTCGACCACGCGGCGGTCCGCATGCGCACCCACGTCAACGCCGGGCGCTACGAGGACGCCGAGCGCATCCGCCAGCTCACCCTCGCCTATCTCCGGGCCGCCCGTCGGGCCTCCCGGCTGAGGGCGCTGGCCGCGGTGCCGCTGCTGATCGCCGCCCGGCCCGTCACCGAGGGAGTGATCGGGGGCAGGGGGTGGGAGCTGCTCGCGGTCAGGCATGGACGGTTCTCCGGCACCACCCTGGTCCCGCTGCGTGCCGATCCGCTGGCGGCGGCGCGCTCGTTGGCACTGACGGGTCTCGGGGAGGCGGAGCTGGCCGCTCCCCTGTGCCAGGGGCACCACCAGGAGGCCGAGATCCTGCTGGCCTGGCTCGAGGAGGAGGCGGTGCGAACGGTGCTGGTGGAGGGCACCTGGGGGGTGCCGGCCCGCGCCCGCTTCGACCCGGAGCATCTCACCGAGCGCTTCGCCCGGACCGCCGGCGCCTCGGGGGCATAGGCTCACCGGTGAACACCCACCGGCCCAGGTCCGCAGGAGGATCCATGATCACCGCCATCGCCTCGATCATCGTCGAGTCCCACCGCATCCCCGAGGTCGCCCAGGCCATCGTCGACATCGAAGGCGTGGAGCAGGTCTACTCGGTCACCGGGGACGTGGACCTGATCGTGGTGGTGCGGGTGCGCCGCCACGAGGACCTCGCCGAAGTCATCGCCGACCGCCTCAGCAAGGTGGAGGGCGTGCTGGACACCACCACCAACATCGCGTTCAAGACCTACTCCAAGCGCGACCTGGATGCGGCCTTCGACCTGGGCCTGGACGGCTGAGAGGGGCTCAGCTCCCCTGCGACACGGCCTGCGAGGCGCGGGCCCAGCGATCCAGCAGATCGGCCGGCCGGCCCGAGTCCAGCGCCTCCTGCACCTCCGCGAAGGAATCGCAGAAGCGCTCCTCGAACCCATCCGCGGCCGGCTGGTCGATCCCGTCGTAGGCCAGCACGCCCGCGGCGGCGTTCAGCAGCACCGCGTCGCGCACCGGTCCCATGCGGCCCGCCCGCGAGCCGGCGAAGAGGTCCCGCGCCACCTGAGCGTTCTCCTCCGCGGTGCCGCCGCGCAGGGAGTCATGGTCGGCGCGCTCCACACCCAGCAGGGCCTGCGGGTCCAGCACGTGCTCGCGCACCTGCCCACCACGCACCTCCCACACGTCCGAGGGCGCGGTGACGGTGAGCTCGTCCAGGCCGTCATGACCGCGGAACACCAGGGCGCTGGTGCCGCGCGAGGCGAACACTCCGGCCACCGTGGGTGCCACCGTGGCATCGGCCACGCCCACCGCGCTGGCGCGCGGCCGAGCGGGGTTGGTGATCGGGCCCAGGATGTTCATCACGGTGGGGATGCCCAGACCCTTGCGGGCCTCTGCGGCGAAGCGCATCGACGGATGGAACACCTGGGCGAACAGGAAGGTCATCCCGATGCTGCGCACCAGCTCCTCGACCACGGGCACAGGCAGGTCCAGGCGCACGCCGAGCGCCTCGAGCACGTCGGCGGAGCCCGAGCGCGAGGTCGATGCCCGGTTGCCGTGCTTGACCACGGTGCGCCCCGTCGAGGCGATGATCATCGAGGCCATCGTCGAGATGTTCACGGTCTGGGCGAGGTCGCCGCCCGTGCCGACGATGTCGATCGCACGCTCAGGGGCATCGACCGGGCGGGCATGGGATGTCATCGCATCGGCCAGAGCCCCCAGCTCGGTGCTGGTCACGCCCTTGGCCTGGAGCGCCACCAGGAAGCCGGCCAGCTGCACGGGCGAGGAGTCACCGCTCATGACCTCGTCCATCGCCCAGGTCGCCTCGGCGTGCGTGAGCTCCTCGCCCCGCACCAGGCGCGCGGTGATACGGGACCAGCTCGGGGTGCTCTCGTGGTTCATGGCCCGATCATCCCACCGTCGCGGTCAGGCGCGTCGGCCGGGATCACGGATCGGTCACGACGCTCACACAGGGCCACCACCTGCACATCAGTCGCGTGTCCAGGTTCGTGACGCGACGTCAGGGGAGCTATGCTGACATGGTTCGCCCGGGCGCCATGCCCCGCGGTGGGTCCGGAGGTCGTGAACCGGTCCCGCTGAATCTGACGACACGACATAATGGTGACGTGACTACTGCGACCCTGACTGAGCGCCCCGCCCCCGCCGCTCCGGCGGTGGGCCGCCCCAACCCGACCCAGATCGGGACGTTCGTCTGGCTCGCCAGCGAGCTGATGTTCTTCGGCGGCCTCTTCGCGATGTACTTCACACTCCGGTCGATGGTGCCGGACGTCTTCGCCGCCGGGCAGGCCAACTTCACACACGGCTTCGCCCTGCTGAACACCTCGATCCTGGTCGCCAGCTCCGTCACCTGCCAGATCGGCGTGTACATGGCCGAGGGCCGCCTGCCCAGCGGCCGGGTCTTCGAGCCCCGCAAGCGCCGCACCGGCTCGATCTTCAACATCGCCGGCTGGGGAATGATCGAGTGGTTCACCCTCACCTACATCATGGGCGCGATCTTCGTCTCCGGTCAGGCCTTCGAGTACGCAGAGCTGGTCCACCACGGCGTGACCATCTCGTCCTCCCCGTTCGGCTCGGTGTTCTACCTCGCCACCGGCTTCCACGGCATCCACGTCATCGGCGGTCTGATGGCCTTCCTGATGGTGCTGGCGCGCGCCTTCGCGGCGCAGCGATTCACCCAACACGAGCAGGTCTCCGCGATCTGCGTGTCCTACTACTGGCACTTCGTGGACGTGGTGTGGATCGTCCTGTTCGCGATCGTCTACCTGATCGACCCGATCATGTCGCGCATGCCCGGCCACGCCATCCCGGTCGACTTCAACTGGTCGATCTTCTGATCGAGCACCCGCTGCTCCCCGGTACGTCCCCCGTCCCCGCCCGACCCCTCCACGAATCGAGGTCCGAACCGTGAAGGCACTCGCCGCACGTCGCCATCACCCGATGGCATTGCTCGTGATACTGCTGCTGGCGCTGGTTGCCACGGGTGGGCTCTATGCCGCCTTCCAGCCGCGCGTCGCGCAGGCCGAGTCCTACTCGCAGGAGGACATCGCTGCGGGTGAGGCCCTGTTCCTGGCGAACTGCGCCACCTGCCACGGTCGCAATGCCGAGGGCCAGACGGATCCCGACGGTCAGACTGTCGGCCCCTCGCTGATCGGCGTGGGTGCCGCCGCCGTGGACTTCCAGGTGGGCACCGGTCGCATGCCGATGCAGCGCTCCGGTGCGCAGGCGGCCCGCAAGCCCCCGCAGATGAACGAGGAGCAGACCCGCCAGCTCGCCGCCTACGTGGCCTCCCTGGCCCCGGGCCCGAGCGTCCCGGCCGAGGAGTACCTCTCCGGCGGCGACCCGGTCAACGGCGGCGAGATCTTCCGCATCAACTGCGCCATGTGCCACAACGCGGCCGGTGCCGGTGGCGCCCTGACCCGTGGCAAGTACGCCCCGCCCGTGCTGGGCCTGGAACCCAAGCACGTGTACGAGGCGATGGAGACCGGCCCGCAGAACATGCCCGTCTTCAACGACGCCAGCCTGACCGCCGAGGACAAGCGCGACGTGATCGCCTACCTCGATCAGCTCGAGGATGTCGGCTCCCCCGGCGGCATCTCCCTGGGCTCACTCGGTCCGGTGACCGAGGGCCTGTACGCATGGACCATCATCCTCACCCTGCTGACCGGCTGTGCCGTGTGGCTGGGGGCGAAGGCGAAGTGAGCACGCACGTGAACGACAACATCGACGGAACCCGTCCTGCCCGCGGTGTCAGCGCCATCGCCCCGCGCGAAAACGGCGGGTTCCCCAACCCCGGCCTGCCCCCGCACCAGCACCGTCGCGCGGACGTGGACCCCAGGGCCGAGAAGCGCGCCGAGCGCCTGGTGGCGGTGATGTTCCTGCTGTCGGTGCTGGGCACCGCGCTGTTCATCGCGGCGTACTTCCTGGTCACACCGCAGCCCGACAGTCCGAACCTGTTCGCCGAGCCCGGTACCCCCCGCGCCCTGTGGTGGTCCAACCTGATGATCGGCCTTGGCCTGGCGATCGCCGTGTTCTTCATCGGCGCTGCTGCTGTGCACTGGGCCAAGACCCTGATGCCCGATGACGAGGTGGTCGAGGAGCGGCACCCGATCCGCAGCACCGACGAGTCCCGCGACGCCGCGGTGGGCATCATCCGCGATGGCCTGGACGAGTCCGGTATCGGCCGCCGTCCGCTGATCGTCACCTCGATGGTGGCGGCGCTGGCGGCCCTGCCGATCGCTGTGCTCGCCCCGCTGTCCACCCTGGGTCCGATGCCGGGAAACAAGCTGCACCACACCTTCTGGAAGTCGGGGATGCGCTTGGCCCGGGACCACGACGGCACCCCCATCAAGGCCTCGGACGTCGCGATGAACTCGATCTTCCACGTGATGCCGGAGGACCTCACCTCCGAGACCCCGCACTTCCTGGAGGAGCGCGCCAAGGCGGCCGCGGTCATCGTGCGCATCGACCCGAAGCTCGGCAAGAACGAGGAGAGCCTGGCGAACGGGTACGAGGGCATTCTCGCCTTCTCCAAGATCTGCACCCACGTGGGATGCCCGGTGGCGCTGTACGAGCAGCAGACGCACCACATGCTGTGCCCCTGCCACCAGTCCACCTTCGACGTCACCGACGCCGCCAAGGTCATCTTCGGCCCGGCCCACCGGCCGCTCCCCCAGCTCCCGATCGAGGTCGATGCCGAGGGCTACCTGGTGGCCCGCGGCGACTTCCCCGAGCCGATCGGTCCCAGTTTCTGGGACATCCACAAGGACAAGTGATCACGTGTCGACCACGACTCCCGCATCCCAGAAGCAGGCCCCGAAGCAGGGGCGCGCGATGAAGCTCGGTGCCGTCGGCGGTGACTGGCTGGACCAGCGCGTCTCCGGCGGCGGTTTCATCAAGTTCTTCGCCCGGAAGATCTTCCCCGACCACTGGTCGTTCATGTTCGGCGAGGTGGCTCTGTACAGCTTCGTCATCCTGCTGATCACCGGCACCTTCCTGACCATGTTCTTCGACCCCTCCATGGAGGAGGTTATCTACAACGGCCCGTACGAGGCGCTGCAGGGCGCGCACATGTCCCGCGCCTTCGAGTCCACGCTGGAGATCTCCTTCGAGGTCACCGGTGGTCTGCTGTTCCGGCAGATGCACCACTGGGCGGCCCTGGTGTTCATGGTCGCGATCTACGTGCACATGTTCCGCGTGTTCTTCACCGGGGCCTTCCGCAAGCCGCGTGAGCTGAACTGGCTGATCGGCTTCACCCTGATGATCCTCGGGATGGTGGCCGGGTTCTCCGGCTACTCCCTCCCGGATGACGTCTTGTCCGGGAACGGCCTGCGCATCGCGGACGGCCTGGCGAAGTCCATCCCGGTGATCGGCACCTACATCTCGTTCCTGCTGTTCGGAGGCGAGTTCCCCGGGACCGACATCATCCCGCGCCTGTACACCATCCACATCCTGCTGGTGCCCGCAGCCATCCTGGGACTGATCGCGATCCACTTGGTGCTGCTGGTGCTGCACAAGCACACCCAGTACCCCGGCCCGGGGCGCTCCGACCGCAACGTGGTGGGCTTCCCGCTGTTCCCGGTGTACACCGCGAAGGCCGGGGGCTTCTTCTTCCTGGTGTTCGGCGTTATCGCCCTGATCTCCGCCACCACCAGCATCAACGCTGTGTGGGTGTACGGACCGTACGATCCGTCCCCTGTCTCAGCCGGTTCGCAGCCCGACTGGTACATGCTGTTCACCGACGGTGGCCTGCGCCTGATCCCGGGTTGGGAGTCGACGATCTTCGGCTACGTGTTCTCCTGGAACATGCTGATCCCGATGATGTTCTACGGCGCGATGCTGGGCTTCCTGGCCCTGTACCCGTTCATCGAGGCATGGGTGACCGGTGATGACCGGGAGCACCACCTGCTGGACCTGCCGTACAACACCCCGGTGCGCACCGGCCTCGGCGTCGCCTGGATCACCGTTTACATCGTGCTCGTGCTCGCCGCGGCGAACGACCTGCTGGCGATCGCGTTGGACCTGTCGATCAACGACCTCACGTGGCTGTACCGGATCCTGTTCTTCGTGGCCCCGGTGCTCGCGTTCTGGATCACAAAGCGCCTGTGCCTGTCACTCCAGCGTCAGGCCCACCAGAAGGCGCTGCACGGCGTGGAGACCTCCCGCATCGTGCGCACCGAGACCGGCGACATGATCGAGATCCACGAGCCGCTGAACGAGTACGACCGCTGGGTGCTCGTGCAGCACGACGACTACCGTCCGCTCAAGGCCGGCAACGGCGTCTCATCGCTCCGCGCTGCGGCGACATCGTTCTTCTTCAAGGACAGCATTACCCCGGCCAGCCCCGCCGAGCTGCGGGAGGCCCTGGAGCACGCCGGCCACGAGAAGCACACGATCGATCAGCTCACTGGCGGCGACTACCGCACCCCTGCGGAGAAGGCCGTCCACTGAGTCGCTGATCCGCGGAAGGCACACCTGCCCCCGCGCGCTGAGCGCAGAAGGGCCCCGGAGCAGTCTCCGGGGCCCTTCTGCTGTGCCAAGAACGGGTGAGTGCGGGGACCGCCGCTCTCGAGGCGTCAGCGCGGACACGGCACTGCCCGTCAGTGCGGGCTGCCTCACTCCAGGAGCGGGCTTCGTGCACGACCCCGCCTCGTGGGCCGACCGGCGGCGGCATCGACGAGATAGCGGGCAGGGACCAGCCCCAGGCGCCGATCGGCGCGACGCAGTGCGCGGATGGCGCGCAGAGGATGAGCGGAGGGGTCGACGCCCTTGTCCATCAGCACACCGCGCGCCCAGTCCACGGCATGCGCGATCACGTCATCCCCCGCGAACAGTGCCTTGATCTCCTGCTCCGCGCGTGCCGCGGGATCTGCTGCTCCGCCGATCATCATCTGTGGCCTCCTGGGGGCGCCCTGGGCCCGGATCTCCCACCGGGCGATCAGTCCACACGCTAGCAGGAGCACGCATGGCCATGGCGGCCCCGCAGGCGGTGCGGGCGGCCCCACAGGCGGTGCGGGCGGGGCCCAGCAGGCGGTTGCGGGAGGGGCCCCGTATACGCGGCGCGGGCGGCCCGCAGGCGGTGCGAGGGGGGGCCGCGCGGTCGGGGCACCCGTGCTGCCCCCGGGCTCACGACGTCGGGTCTGCCCCCGTCCTGGTACTGCAGGGGCGGGTTCACAACCCGGTCACGCGACGGCGGTTCTGCAGATCACCTGCGGCGAGGCTGTGGCCGGCCGTTGATGGCCGCGAGTGCATCGAGGTGTGCA
>NZ_JAMBDS010000033.1:0-34635 GCF_025143785.1 Brachybacterium sp. p3-SID1565 | reverse complement strand
CCCCCCCCCCCCCCCCCGCCCGACTCAGCTGCGGTGGGCGTACAGGTCCCGCAGCACGGCGACCTCGGCGAGGTGGTGGATCAGCTCGCGGTTGATGTGGGCCACCAGCGCCGCGCGAGGGCGCTGCGCGTAGGGCCCTTCGGCGGGGCCGCAGGGGACCTGCAGGTCCTCCTCGCTCCAGGCCCGCACGCCGCTCATCCAGCGCTCGTACTCGCGGTCGAACTGGGCCAGGGCCTCCGCGGCGTTGGTGGCGTAGTCCCAGGTCATGTAATCGGCCTCCGGCCCGTCGAGGTGGGCGTGGCTGCGCACCGCCAGCACCCCGACGATCAGGTGGCCCAGTCGCCAGGCAATGGTGGTGAACGGTGCGGGCTGCGGCTCAGGGAAGGCGAAGTCGATCACGGTGTCCCCCGCGCCGCCCTGGATCGCACCCTCGGGCAGGTCCTGGTCGGGCAGGCGCGGGTGGACGGTCCAGGCCCGGCCGCCGCCGGCGGGGTCGTACAGGTACTCCTGGTCGGTCAGGCCCTCGAGTCGAGGGCGTGCGGCGCCGAGGACGTGCTGGTCGATCTGCTCGACGAGCTCGGCGTGGAGGCTGACGGCGGGCTCGCTGCTGGCGGGATTTCTGCCGGCGGGTTTGGTGCGGTCGGTGGGTGACATGGCGGGTCTCCTCGGGTGGTGGTGGGTCGTCTGTGGCGGTCGGTCGTGGGCGGGGAGAGGTAGGGGGCGGCGGCATTGGCAGCAGGGTTGGCGGCAGCCGGGTGGGGAGGGCGGTCACCAGCCCGCCGGTGGCCAGGTCTCCCCGTCGGCCCGGGCGTTCAGCTCGTAGGCGCCCTTGCCGTCGATGGACTCGCGGATGATGTCGGCGTGGCCTGCATGGCGGGCGAACTCCTCCACCAGGTGCAGTGCGCACCAGCGCACGTTCCACTTCTCCTCCCCCGTGAACCAGGGCGCCTCGGGGACCGGCACCAGGACGTCCAGGTCCGCCTCTCGGATCACCTGGGCCACCTGCTCGGCGGTCTGCTCGAGCTCGGCGATCAGCCCGTCGGCGTCATCCTGGGGACGCAGCGCATCCGTGACCACCCCGGCTTGCTCCTGCTCGGCGTCACCGGAGGAGTCCGACGGCTCGGGTACTCGGGAGCGGATCGTGAGCACGTAATCCGCCGCCACCCGGATGCAGTGGCGGGCCAGGGTGCCCAGGTCGAATGCCGAGGCGCTGGGCCTGGCGGCCAGCTGCTCCCGGGAGAGTCCCTGCAGGGTGGTGGCGAGCTGGTGGAGCTGCTGGCTCACGAAGGTGGCGAGCGCATCGCGCTCGTCGGTCACGTCGGCGGTGAGGAACGGCATCGGTCTCTCCTTCGGTCCGCGGTCAACGGCCGGCAGGGCCGACGACCCGGGGGGCTGCTCTGCGACCCGGATGGGCCGCTCGAGGCACACTCTCCCGGCTGGTGCGGACAGTTTCTGTCCTCAGAGTGCGGCAGACTCCTTCCATGAGCGATGTGACCCGGCGTGCCCTGCGGTTGCTGTCCCTGCTGCAGTCGCGCAGCGTGTGGACCGGCCCGGAACTCGCGGCGGAGCTGGGCGTGACCACCCGGACGGTGCGCCGGGACGTGGACCGGCTGCGCGAGCTCGGCTACCCGGTGCTGACCTCGAACGGGCACGGCGGCGGATACCAGTTGGGGGCAGGCCGGGAGCTGCCCCCGCTGCTGCTGAGCGAGAAGGAGGCGGTGGCGGTCGCCGTTGGCCTGCGCCTCACGGCGGCCGCCGGGATCGAGGGATTGGACCAGGAGGCGCTGCGGGCCCTGGCCGCCCTGGAGCGGATCCTGCCGGGGGCGCTGAGGGCAGAAGTGGGGGCGGTCAGTGAGGCGATGGGTGTGGTGGGGCGAGCCCTTCCGCAGGTCAGCTCGGATGTGCTGTTGGAACTGGCCACCTCCGTGCGGGACCGGGTGCGGGTGCGGTTGGACTACCGGCGCGGGGACGGGGAGCGCTCACAGCGCCGGCTGGAGCCCTACAGGGTGCTCGCGGTGGACGGCCACTGGTATCTGTACGCCTGGGACCTGGACCGCGAGGACTGGCGCACCTTCCGCCTGGACCGCATGGCTGAGGTGCACGCAAGCACCTTCGGCTTCACTCCGCGCGAGACCGGTGACGTGGAGCAGGCCGTGCGGGAGGCGATCGCCGTGAGTCCCTACCCGAAGGAGGTGACGGTGCGGGTGCACCTGCCGGTCGAGCAGGTGAGCGCCATGGTGCCCGCCCGCGCCGGCACCCTCACGGCCGACGGGCCAGATGCGTGCCTGCTGCGGGCGGGAGGCAACGACCTGCGCGGGATCGCCCTGCACCTGACCTGGATGGATGGACGGATCGAGGTGATCGACCCGCCCGAGCTGCTGGAGCAGTTCACGTGGATCGCACGGCGGGCGGGTGAGGTGGCGGGCGACGTCGACGGTGCGGACAAGGGCCGACGGCCGGATGAGCCGGGGTCAGGGTGAGTCGATCAGGTCCCGCATGATCTGTGACGGGGTGACGCGGCGCTGCCGCGGGCGTCCCCTGAATGGGCACCCGCCCTGGGCGTGTCAGATGGTCTGTGTAAGCCGTACCGAGAGGAACGGTAAGAATCATGACCATGACCGACGAGAAGAACCCAGGCGAGCCCTCGGGCCAGGACCTGGTCGAGCAGCTGAAAGCCTCGGGGCAGCTGGCCGCTCTGTTCGCGCAGATCGACGCGGGCGGCGTCGAGCTGACCGGTGACGGCGGGTTCGTGCCCGCGCTGGTCAAGGCCGCGCTCGAGCGGGGCTTGCAGGCCGAGCTGACCAGCCATCTGGGCTACGAGAAGGGCTCGAGCGAGGCGCCGAAGCACGCCAACTCCCGCAACGGGACCACCCCGAAGACCGTGGAGTCCGAGGTCGGGCCGATCGAGCTGGACGTCCCGCGAGACCGGGGCGGGTCGTTCACCCCGCGCCTGGTGCCCAAGGGCCAGCGGCGGCTCGGGGGCCTGGATGACATGATCATCAGCCTCTATGCCGGCGGGATGACGATCCGGGACATCCAGCACCACCTGGCGAGCACGATCGGCACGGACCTGTCCCACGAGACGATCTCCAATATCACCGACGCGGTCAGTGAGGAGGTCCTGGCGTGGCAGACCCGGCCGCTGGAGGAGTTCTATCCCGTGATCTATCTCGACGCAATCCGGATCAAGATCCGAGAGAACAGCCAGGTCCTCAACCGTGCCGCCTACATCGCCGTCGGCGTGGACCTCGAGGGCATCAAGCACGTGCTGGGGATCTGGGTCCAGGACACCGAGGGATCGGCGTTCTGGGCCCACGTCTGCGCGGACCTGGCCAACCGGGGCGTCAGGGACGTGCTGATCGTCTGCTGCGACGGCCTGAAGGGGCTCCCAGAGGCTATCGAGGCGACGTGGCCGGACTCGATGGTCCAGACCTGCGTGGTCCACCTGATCCGGGCAGCGATGCGGTTCGTGGCCTACTCCGACCGCAGACAGGTCGCCGCCGCGTTGAAGCCGATCTACACCGCCCCCAACGAAGAGACCGCGAGGAATGCTCTGGCCGATTTTGAGGCCTCCGAGTTGGGGAAGAAGTACCCGTCCACGGTGGCGACCTGGGCGAACTCGTGGGAGCGGTTCACGCCGTTCCTGCAATTCCCGCCGATGCTGCGCAAGGTCATCTACACCACCAACAGCATCGAGTCGTTGAACTTCCAGCTGCGGAAGGTCACCAAGAACCGCGGGCACTTCCCCTCGACGGACGCGGCAGTGAAGCTGTTGTGGCTGGCGATCTGCAACATCGAGGACAAACGCGCCCTGGAGCGGGAGAAGGAACGTGGCAAGCCCGCCGACCAGCGTCGAGCATCCGGCCGGCTGGTCGAGGGCCAGGTCGTCACCAACTGGAAGCAGGCCCTCGCCCAGCTCGCTGCCGCCTACCCCGACCGGATCAACCCCTACCTGTGACAACCCCGCTTACACAGACAGATTGACAGGCCCCCCGCCCTACCGCTCGTTCGGGCCATTGCTGGATCGGACCCCGGATCGTGGCGGTTCTCCGGTGGATCCCCAGCATCGGGGCGTACAAAACCACCATCCCTTTCCGCCCAGCACCTGAAAGGAACCCCATGCGCATCCCACGAGTGCTCGCGGTCGTCCTGGCCGGCGGTGCCGGGTCACGGCTGGACGCCCTCACCGACCACCGCACCAAACCGGCGGTGCGAGTGGCGGGCAACTACCGGTTGATCGATGTGGCCCTGTCCAACCTGGCCAACAGCCACGTGCGCGACGTGTGGGTGGTGGAGCAGTTCCTGCCGCACGCCCTGAACGAGCACCTGTCCAACGGCCGGCCCTGGGACCTGGACCGCACCCACGCCGGACTGCGGATCCTGGCCCCGTTCACCGGCGGCACCGGGGAGGGCCTGCCCGAGGGCAACAGCGACAGCCTGTGGCACTTCCGCAGGCAGATCGCCTCCTTCGAGCCCGAGCTGGTGCTGGTGATGAGCGCCGATCACCTGTTCACGCTGAACCTCACCGACGTGGTGGACACCCACCGGGACGCCGGCGCCGACCTCACCATCGTCACCACCCGCCACGACGGCGACGCCAGCCGCTACGGCGTGGTGAAGGTGGGCACGAAGGGCGTGATCGAGGAGTTCTGGTACAAGCCGGAGGAGCCGCCCACGGACATCGTGGTCACCGAGACGTTCTGCTTCGACGGGCCGGCCCTGCTGACAGCCCTGGAGGAGCTGGGTGGAGAGGACGGCCTGGACGACTACGGGGAAGACCTGATCCCCCACTTCGTCGAGAACCACACCGTGGTCGAGCACCGGCTGGAGGGCTACTGGCAGGACATCGGCACCCTCAGCGCCTACTGGCGCGCGCACATGGAGCTGCTGGACGGCTCCGGCGTGGACCTGGACGATCCCGAGTGGCCGATCTTCACCGCCCCGCCGCAGCTCGTGCCCGCACGAGTGGGCAGCAGCGCCGACGTCGCCGAGTCCATGCTGGCCTCCGGCTCGGTGGTGAAGGGGGTCGTGCGGCACAGCGTGATCGGCCCGTCGGTGCAGGTCGAGGAGGGTGCCCACCTCGAGGACTGCGTGGTGCTGGACGGGGCCCGCATCGGTGCCGGCGTGCACCTGAGCGGGTGCATCGTCGACGAGGGCGCACAGCTGGAGGGCCCCATGGAGGTCCGCACCAGGGACTGCGTCACCCTGATCAACGGTGCCGGCGAGGTGGTGCGCACCGAGCAGGTGGGGTGAGCGCCGGCGGTCGGGCGGGGTCAGTCCTGCTGCTCGCGCTCCCGTCCACGGGCGCGGGCGACCAGGTCGTTCGCACTCATGATGACGCCGGGGGCGAGGAACGCCTGCGGATCCAGATCCGCCCGGGAGCGCACCATGACCACTGCCGTCTCCCCGGCCAGCAGGGTGTGCAGCTGGGTCTCGGCCACCGCGTCCGGGTCCACCTTGTCGACCAGCACGCACAGATCGCGCACAGTGCCGGAGGCGCTCACGATGATCTGGTACCCGTCATCGACACGGCGGACCGTCGCCTCCACGGCGTCCTCGGGAAGGGCGCTGTCCTTGTCCTCGGCGAAGAAGTGCACGGTGCGGCCATGGCCCTCGGTCGACTCCACCACGAGCACTTCCCGGTCCGCGTCCTGCGGGGTGGCGAGGTCCTCCGGGATCCGCACGGATGCCACGCTGCGCGGAGGCACTTCGACATCGATCTCAGTTCGCGCCAGCACCTGGCCGGTGTGGTCCTGGCGGCGCAGCAGCAGGCGCGAGTCGAGCTGCTCGTCCGTGTCGTTGCCGACTGAGACGATCTCGCCGTCCTCACGCGGCTGCACGGTGATCAGGACGGGCGCGTAGATGTCCCGCAGGGCGTACCACAGCAGCTTGCGGCGGCCATCGCCGTCGACCGCGGCCCAGCTGGTCACGGGCCAGCAGTCGTTCAGCTGCCACACGAGGGTCCCGGCGCACACCGGCCAGTGCGACCGGTAGTGCCCGATCCCGCAGATCAGGGCGCGGGCCTGGTTCAGCTGTGTGGTGAAGTGGAAGTCCTCGTAGCCCACCGGCGCCGGCACGTGGGCAGCGAAGCCGCGGTACAGCTTGTCCTGGCCGCCCGAGGCCTTCTGGTGCGACAGCATCGTCTCGGAGTCCTCGCGCAGAGGGCGCTCGCTGACCATCCGCTCCACCGTGGCGTAGTTCGCTGCCCCCTGGTAGCCGAACTCCGCGGAGAAGCGGGGCACGTTGTCGCGGTACCGGGTGTAGTCGTTGTCGTCACCGCTCCACCACGCCACCCAGTTGTGGATGGTTCCGTGGTCGGGGCTGCCCGGCTTGGAGACGTCCCCGCGGGAGTAGGGGCTCGACGGAGAGTAGCTGCGGGTCGGGTCCAGCTCGGCCATCAGTGCCGGGAACAGGTCGAGGTAGTACCCCAGGCCCCAGGCCGCACCCTCCTCGAGCTTGTCCTTCCACCCCCACGTGTAGTAGCCGATGACGTTCTCGTTCGAACCGTTCCAGTGCACCAGGGAGGGGTGCCAGGCCAGGCGCACGATCTGCTCGCGCGCCTCGGCCTCGATCTCGCTGCGCAGCGGCTCCTGCTCCGAGTAGGCCGCGCAGGCCATGGCGAAGTCCTGCCACACCAGGATCCCCAGTTCGTCGCACAGGTCGTACAGCACGTCGGACTCGTACAGTCCGCCGCCCCAGACCCGCAGCGTGTTCATCCCCGACTCGACGGCATCCATGATCGATCGTCGGTAGTCGTCCGTGGTCAGGCGCGTGGGGAAGCAGTCCTCGGGGATCCAGTTGGCGCCCTTGGCGAGGACGGGCCGGCCGTTGACCGTGAAGGTGAAGCTGGTGCCGATCTCATCGGGCTCCTCGACCACGCGGGCGGTGCGGAAGGCGATGCGGTGCTCGGTCCGGTCGAGCTCCGCACCCTCGCCGTCACGGATGCTGATCGCGATCCCGTAGAGGGGCTGCTCACCGTAGCCACGGGGCCACCACAGCTCAGGATGCGGCACCCGCACCCGCACATCCGCGCCGTCCTGGTCCTCGGGGATCCCCCTGGTCGCGGTGGCGGCCACGACGCCGCCGGCGTCCGTGATCTCCACCTCGACGGCGACGGGGGCGGCGTCCCCTGCCCGCTCGAGGCCCACGGCGAGGTCCACGAGGCCGTCCTCACCGTCGAGGGTGACCTGCGGGCGCACGGATCCCAGGCGCGCCGTCGACCACTCCTCGAGGCCGATCGGCCCGGCGATGCCGCTGGTGACCAGCACCGGCCCCCAGTCCCAGCCGAAGTTGCACGCCATCTTCCGGATCGCGTTGTAGGGCAGGTCGTTGCCGCTGAACGGCATCTCACCGAGCACCTGGATGTTCTCCCGGGCGGTGCGCAGCGGGGAGGCGAACAGGATCTCCAGCTCGTTCTCCCCCTCGAGGAGGTGCTCACGCACGTCGAACCGCCAGGAGCGGTGCTGGTTCTGGACCTGCGCCACGAGTTTACCGTTCAACCTGAGGGTCGCCGCGGTGTCCAGGCTCCCGGCGACCAGATCCGTCCGCTGAGCGCCCCGGTCGCTCCAGGTGAACCGTGTGAGGTACCGGGCGTCGACCTCGCCGGTCCAGGCCAGGTCGTGCTCGTTGCGGTCGAGGTACGGGTCCGGGATCAGGCCCGCGCTCAGCAGGTCGGTGATCATGGTCCCCGGCACGGTCGCAGGGACGTCGCGCGCCTCGAAGGGGGCGGGGCCGTCGACGATCGACAGCGTCCAGTCGTCGTGCAGGGGGCGGTGGGTGATGCTCACTGATGCTCCTTGGGTCGGGATGGTCGAGCGTAGTCGGGTGCCGCGCGGCGTCAGTGCTCCTCGCGCTCCCCACGGCCCATGCGGTGGCCCTGGGGGCGCACTGCGGCGAGGTAGCCGAGCACGTGGCGGGCAGCTTCCTGCATCTCGCCCAGGGTGAGTCCGTCCTGGGCCCGGTGGCTCTCCAGGACGCCTTCGTCCCTGACCGGCTGCTGGCTGTGGATCGAACCGGGCATGAGCACGTCGACTCCTGCGCGCACGCGGTAGCCGCTGTCGTGCAGGGCCGGGAAGTCCGGGTCCTGCGCCATCCGCATCCACCAGTCGGTCATGACCAGACCTGTGAAGCCCCACTCGCCGCGCAGGATCGAGGTGATCAGGTCGTAGTGGTAGTGGCCCCATACGCCGTTGATCTTGTTGTACGAGGTCATGATCGCCCACGGCGAGGACTCGCGCACCATCAGCTCGAAGCCGCGCAGGTAGATCTCCCGCAGTGCCCGCTCCGAGACCCGCACGTCGACCTGGCTCCGCTTGAACTCCTGGTTGTTGCAGGCGAAGTGCTTGGGGCAGGCGGCCAGTCCCTGGGACTGGATGCCGTTGACCTGGGCCGCGCCCGTGAGGCCGGAGACCAGCGGATCCTCCGAGAAGTACTCGAAGTTGCGGCCGCACAGCGGGTCGCGCTGGATGTTCATACCGGGGCCGAGCAGGATGTCCGACCCCTTGCGGGACATCTCCTGGCCGTGCCGTGCGCACAGCTCCTGGACGGCCTGCGGATCCCAGGTGGAGGCGAGTGCGGTGCCGCAGGGCAGCAGGGAGGCGTACGTGGACAGTCGGATCCCGGAGGGCCCGTCGGTGGTGATCGCGGGGATGACCCCGCGGTCACGCAGCGCCCTGCTGACACCGCCGAGGGCCCCGGCGTTGCCGGCGGCACCCAGCGGGCTGTCCATCGTCACGTCGCCGTAGGTGAGGTCGGCCAGCTCGCGGGGGGTGAGGGTGGCGATGAAGTCGTCCAGCCCGGCGGTGCCCTCCAGGACCTCCTCGAAGGTGGGCTCGTCCCCGACGGGTGGGTCCACGGCCTCGGGCAGACGGTCGAGGATGCGCTGCTTGAGCGAGGTGGTGCGGGTGGGCACGGGTGCGTACCCGATCCGAGGGTCGCCGTTCTCGTCGTGCTCGAGCACGATGCGCTCGAAGCCGTGGGCGGGATCCACCGCGGCGGCCTCCTCGAGCTGCTGGACCACGCGCAGCTCGGTGATGTCGACACCGCCGGCGTCATGGGCGCTGCGCACGTCGTGCCCGACATGGAAGCGGTAGCTGCCCGCCTCCAGCACGTAGGCGCTGCGGTGGCCGGTGGCCCCGGCATCGTCGTAGGAGGCGAGATCGGCCCAGGCAATGGGCAGCTCCATCTCACGGCTCTCCCCGGGGGCGAGCTCACCGGTGCGGCCGAAGGCCGCGAGGGCGCGCAGCGGCTGGGACAGTTCGCCGGAGGGCTTGTGCACGTACACCTGCACGACCTCGTCCCCGGGACGGTCGCCGATGTTGGTCACGCGGGCGCGCACCAGGATCGTGCCCTCATCGGCATGGACACCGGTCGGCTCGATGTCGAACCGGGTGTAGCCGAGACCGGATCCGAAGGGGAACAGCACCTTCTCCGGAGCGAAGGTCTCGAAGTAGCGGTAGCCGACGAACACGTCCTCGACGTACGCGGTGACGTCCGCATCGCCGAAGTGCCCGGCGGAGGGGTGCTCCTGGTAGCGGCGGGCGAAGGTGGCGGTCAGCCGACCACCGGGTTCGACCGCGCCGGTGAGCACGTCGGCCGTGGCACGGCCGCCCTCCATCCCGCCCGCCCACGCGATCATCACACCGTCGAGCGGGTAGTCCTGCGTCCAGCTGAGGTCGATCACGTTGCCGCCGTCGACGATCACGACGGTGCGATCGAAGGCGCCGGTGACCTGGGACAGCAGCGCATGTTCGGCATCCGTCAGGTAGTAGGAGCCCCCCGCCAGCTCGGCGTCGCGGTCCTCCCCCGCAGCGCGGCCGATCACCACGACGGCGGCCTCGTTCCGGCCGGCGGCCTCGCGCACCGCGTCGTCATCGAGCGGCATCTCGGGGTAGTGGCGCGGCCAGGCACCCCAGTGCTCGCCGGGGTCGGCGCGGTTCTGCTCGCACCAGGCCTCGTACTGCTGGGCGAGCTGCAGGTCCACCTCCACCCTCCCGCTCTCGCGCAGGGAGTCCAGCAGATTCGTGACGTACGGGGGGTTCACGTCACCACCGGAGCCGTAGCCCACCGCGATCCAGTCCTTCTGGATGCGTCCGAACAGCGCGAGGCGGGTGCCCGCGGCGAAGGGCAGCACGTCGTTCTCGTTGCGCAGCAGCACCGTTCCCTTCGCCGCCATGGCGCGGGCACGGGCGACGAGGTCGGGGTCGACGCTGCGGTCGGTGTCCGCTGCAGCGCTGGTGAAGGACTGGGACAGCAGGCCGTCGGTCATGGCACCCATTGTCGTACAGGGGCGGGGCCCTCACCCGATCCAGTCGGCCTCCACGCTCGACTCCCCCGCCGCTGCGGCGCGGGCGGCACCGATCACCAGGGCCATCGCTGCGGCACCGGGGTCGATCACGCCCTTGGCGGCATCGCCCACGTAGCTGGCGCGGCCGCGCTTGGCGGTGGACTCCGCGGTGTCACGGGCACCCTTGATCGCGGCCTCCTCCGCCGCGGCCAGGGCGGCTACGGCATCGGAGGCATCGGCGTCCTTCAGTGCGGCGACGGCCGGGTCCAGGGCGTCGACCAAGGTCTTGTCCCCCACCTTGGCCTCACCGTACTTCTGCACGGTGGCCTGGCCGTCGGCGAGCGCCTGCGCGAACTGCTCGAGGGTCGGCGTGCCGGTGGCATCAGAGCCGGGCACGCCCGAGTCGGGGCCCTGGTCGGACCCGGCCTTGGCGAGGTCGCGGAAGAACATGCCGAACAGGGGCCCGCTGGTGCCGCCCACGCCCAGCCACCCCATGTACATGGCGGTGAGCCACTCGCGGTAACTGGACGGGGCATCGTTCTCGATGTTCGTCGCCGCGCCCTTCATGGCGGTGCGCACGTTGGTGCCGAAGTCGCCGTCGCCGGCGCGGCGGTCCAGATCACCGAGGGCGTCGGCGGCGGCGGTGAGGGTCTCGTGAGTGAGGGTGATGAAGGCGCGACCGAAGTCCTCGCCGAGCGTGGCGCCACGGCCGGCGCCGGTGCTGCTGGTGCTGCTGGTGCTGCTCTCATTCATGGCGGATCTCCTTACCAGGTCAGGGCGGGGGTGCGGACGGGCGCGTCCCAGAGCTCGCGCAGCTCGTCCTCCAGCGGCATCAGGGTGATGGACACGCCGTGCATGTCCAGGCTGGTCACGTAGGAGCCCACCAGGGAGCGGCCCACGGTGATCCCGTCCGTGTCGAGACGACGGTGCAGGGCCCGCGCGGCCAGGCTCAGCTCCAGCGGGTAGGCCGAGCCCAGCCCGTTGACGACCGCCAGCACCTCGGTGCCGCGGCCCAGCTCCAGCTCCTCCAGCAGCGGGTCCACCAGCTGCTCGATAAGCTCATCGGCCCCGGTGAAGGGGATGCGCTGCTGGGCTCGCTCGCCGTGGATGCCCACGCCGAACTCGACCTCGCCCGCGTCCAGGGTGAACTGGGGCTCGTCGTTCCCGGGGTGTGTGCCGGCGGCGAGGGCCAGGCTCATGGTGCGCGAGCGCTGCGCGACCGTGCGGCCCACTGCGGCCACCTGCTGGAGGTCCATGCCGTTCTCGGCGGCGGCCCCGCAGATCTTCTCCACGATCACGGTGGCGGCGGTGCCGCGGCGGCCGGGGCCGTCATCCTCGCCGGTGTCGCTGGCAAGGTCGTCGTCCACCAGCACGATCTCGGTGTCGATGGCATCATCGCCGCTGATCTCACCGGCGATGCGGAAGTTCAGCACGTCACCGGTGTAGTTCTTGACGATCTGGACCACACCGCGGCCCGCATCGGCCGCCTTGGTGGCCTCCAGGACCTGCAGCGCGGTGGGGCTGGCGAACACGGCGCCGGAGACGGCCACGTCGAGCATGCCGGTCCCCACGAAGCCGGAGTGCAGGGGCTCGTGGCCCGAACCACCTCCGGAGACCAGGCCCACCTTGTCGCGGGCCTTCTGCTTGCGGGTGATGTAGCGGTGCTCGGCGTTCAGCTCGAGCATGGTGGGGTGGCTGAGGACGAGACCTTCGAGGGCCTCGGCCACCAGGTCGTCCGGGTCGTTGACGATGCTGCGTCGCATGGGGATCCTTCCGGAGCGGACACGGTCACCCCCAGGCTACGCTCACCCCCTGGGCGCGGGGAGAGCCGGGGCATAGGCTGTGCCCATGGGGGCGGTGACGATGAAGGCGGCCAGGGATTGCGACAGCGGCGGTCCGTCATCGAGCGCGCAGCACTGGGCGCGGATGCTGCTGGTGCTGGTGTCGGGGGTGCTGATGTTCTCCCTGGCGGGAGCGCCGTACGCACGGGCCTGCAGCTGCGTGCCCACCACCGTGGACGAGGCGATCGCGGAGGACGACCTGATCGCCGAGATCACCATCATCGGGCGCACGGGGACCATCGTGGGCGGTGGGGGCGTCGCCTACGACGCGAGGGTCGAGCGGGTGTGGAAGGGCGAGGAGAGGCGCCGGATCATCTTCCGCAGCGCCGAGCACATCGCCGCTTGCGGGCTGGGACGCATCCCCACCGGGACCACGCTGCTGGCCTGGGCCCGCGGGGAGAACGGCGTGTACAGCATGGCGTGGTGCGACATCCCCGACGACGCCGGCCACGACCCCCGCAGCGTGCTGACCGCGAAGGTGGGTGAGCCGGCGGATCTCACCGGCCGGCCGGTGCCGTTCGCGCTGCACGACCTGCTCCCCGGTCATCCACTGGCAACGGCGGGCCTCGCCCTGCTGGTCCTGGTCGGCATCGGCCACCGGGTCCTCACGGCCGTGGCGGTGACGACGGTGCTCCGGCGCGCGCAAAGGCGGCCATGACGGCGGGCCGGGCGGTCCACCGGGTGCGCAGCGCGCTGGTGCTGCTGGCCGCGGTCGTGCTGTTCTGCCTGGTGGGCGTCCCGTACGCACGGGCCTGCGACTGCATGCCGCTCAGCTTCGAGGAGGCGGCGGAGCAGGCCGACATGATCGCAGAGATCACGGTCGTGGGCGAGTCCGGCAGGGACTCGGACGAGTGGGGCATCACCTACGTCGCGGCTGTGGAGCGGGTGTGGAAGGGCGAGGTGTCCCGCGAGATCCGGTTCACCACCGCCGAGGCCATCCCCTCCTGCGGCCTGGGGCGCCTCCCCGAGGGGGAGACCCTGCTGGTGTGGGCCAGCGGCGCCGACGGCAGCTACAGCTCCACCTGGTGCGACATCCCCGCCGAGACGGAGGACGACGTGCGAGCCCAGCTCACCCGGGAGCTCGGTGAACCGGCAGATCTCAGCGACCAGCCGGTGCCCGCGGCCGAGGGCCCGAACGACGGGGCGGGCCTCGGCGTGCTCCGGCTGCTGACCGTCGATGTGGCGGCGGCCGGCCTCATCCTGCTGGTGGGGGTGGCCGCAGTGGTGGGCGCGGTCATCCTGGTGCGACGATCGGCGCGCGCACGGTGAGGGCCATGTCCGTGGTGGGCGCGATCATCCGCCGCCGGGACACGGTGCTCGTTGCACGCAGGAGCCCCGAGCGCAGCGCGGGCGGGCTGTGGGAGTTCCCGGGCGGGAAGGTGGAGCCCGGGGAGAGCCCGCAGCAGGCCCTGGTGCGGGAGGTGCACGAGGAGCTCGGGGTCCACATCGAGGTGGGCGCACTGGTGGACCGCAGCAGCGTGCCCCTGGGGCCGGGCGGGGAGGTCGTCATCGATCTGGCCTGCTACGAGGCGGTGCTGTTGGGGCCGGATCCGACGTCCAGCACCGACCACGACGCGCTGCGGTGGGTGCCGCTGGGCGCGCTCGGCGAACTGTCGTGGGCACCGGGGGACGTTCCGATCATCGAGCGGATGCTCGCCCGGGGCGCAGGGAACGGCTGACGGGCACGCGGGGCCGGCGGGCGAGCGGGCCTACTTCTTCGAGCCGGCCTTGCGCTTCCCCCCGCTGCGAGGCGTGCGCTCCAGCGCCCTCGCGACGTCCTCGGCGTACAGGAACTGCTCCCGGGCCGGTCGCTCGTAGCGGGTGTCGCGCTCGGCGGGGCGCTTCGGGATCTCGATCCGCTGCGGCTCCACGTACTGCCAGGGGATGCGCTGGAGGATGTCGTGGATGACGTTGATGCGGGAGCGCTTCTTGTCCTCGCTCTCGACCGTCACCCAGCGGGCGCCGGGCAGGTCGGTGGCGGCGAACATGGCGTCCTTGGCGCGGGAGTAGTCCTCCCAGCGGGTGATCGACTCCACGTCCATCGGTGACAGCTTCCAGCGTCGCATCGGATCCTCCGCGCGGGAGCGGAAGCGGGCCTCCTGCTCCTCGTCGGAGACCGAGAACCAGTACTTGATCAGGCGGATGCCGTCCTCCACCAGCATCCGCTCGAAGTCCGGGGCCTGCCGCAGGAAGCGGTGGTACTCCTGCTCGGTGCAGAACCCCATCACCCGCTCCACCCCGGCGCGGTTGTACCAGGAGCGGTCCAGGATCACGATCTCGCCGGCCGCCGGCAGGTGCTGGATGTAGCGCTGGAAGTACCACTGGGTCTTCTCGCGCTCCGTGGGCGCGGGCAGTGCCACCACCCGGGTGTGCCGCGGGTTGAGGTACTGGGTGATGCGCTTGATCGCGGAGCCCTTCCCGGCGGCGTCGCGCCCCTCGAAGATCAGGATGATCCGCTCGCCGTTCTCGATCACCCACTGCTGCATGGCGACCAGCTCGGACTGCAGGCGCTGGAGCTCCTTCTCGTACGCGGCCCTGTCGAGCTTCGGGGGTGTCTCGGGACTGGCGAGGTGATCGGTCTTGGACATGGACCGATCGTACGGATCGGACAGGGCGGTCGTCCGGCGAACGGCCTGATCCGGTTCATGGCACCAGCTCTCCCGGGCCTGAACATCCCTATGATCAACGCATGGCCCACATACTCGTCGTGGACGACGACCCCGACATCCGAGAACTGGTCAGCCTGAAGCTGCGCTCCTCCGGCCACGAGGTCACCCCCGTGGCCTCCGGGGAAGCCGCTCGTGACACCCTGCTGGACGGATCGACGGCACCCGTGGACCTGGCTGTGGTCGACCACATGATGCCCGGGATGACCGGGGTGGACCTGCTGCGCCTGTGGCGCTCGGAGGGCTCGACCCTGAGGGTGCTCATGCTCACCGCACGAAGCCAGGAGCGCGACCTCGAGGCCGGGTTCGCCGCCGGGGCCGACGACTACCTCACCAAGCCGTTCTCGCCCCGAGAGCTGGCTGCACGGGTCACCGCCCTGCTGGCCCGACGATGACCTGGACGTGGCTCACGCCGCAGGTCATCGTGATGATCACCGTGGCCTTGTGGGCACTGGTGCTGCTGGTGATCCTCGCGACAATGATCGCCCATGTGGTGCGGGTGTCCCGGGCCGACCGTCGTGAGCGCCTCGATGCGGTGGCACGGCCGCTCGTCGCCGCTCTGGTCCTGGAGGAGTCGGACGGGGCCGCCACGCATGACGCGCTCGCGCGGGCACGCGGGGCCCTGGGGGACCGGGTCGACGAACGGCTGCTGACCCTGCTGGACGTGGTGCGGGGAGAGGGCAGGGACCGGCTGGTGGCGATGCTGGTCGAACGCGGCCACCCCGACCGGCTGCGCCGACGTGCCCGCTCCCACCGCTCCTCGACACGTGCACGCGCCGTCCGACAGCTGGGCCAGCTGGGCCTGGACCGGGATGCCGACCTGCTGCTGGCCGCCACGGGCGACCGCTCCGCGATCGTGCGCAGCGTGGCCGCACGGGCTCTGGTCGCCCACGCGGGGGCGCGCTCGGTCGACGCCATCCTGGCGCTGGTGAGGGAGGACCGATCGATCCCCGCCCTGGTGCTGATGAACGCGCTGGTCCAGATCGGTGGAACGGACCCGGAGGGGCTCGGCTCCATCCGGGCGGGCCTGGACGACCCCTCCGCCCGCGTGCGCGCCTCCTGCGCGCGCGTGCTCGGGGAGCTCACCAGCGCGGCCGACGGTGACCGGCTCGCACAGCTGGTCAGCCGCGACCCTGCCCCGTCGGTCCGGTTCGCGGCCGCGACCGCGCTGACCCGCGTGGGAACCGCCGCTCACGTGCCCGCACTGCTGGAGGCCACCCGCACCGTCTGGGCTCCACTGCGGGTCGAATGCGTGCGCGCACTGCAGGCCCTGCCTCCCGCCGTCAGTGCCGACGCCCTCGCGGACATCGCCTCCCGCGCCGATCCCGTCCTCGCGACCGTGCTCACCCAGCCCGCCCCCCGAACGGAGCCGTGACATCGTGCTCGATCTGCTCGACCTGTCCGACACCGTCCTGTACGACGTGGTCCGCGCCGTGCTGCTGTGGACCGCCATCCCGACCTTCGCCTACTTCATGGCGATCAACCTCTCCTACGGGATGCTGATGCTGCTCGGCTGGTGGGACGTGCGTCGCTCTGCGGCCCGGCGGTCCGTCCTGGACCTGTCGGAGACCGCCACGGCACCCATCTCGATGGGGATAACCGTGGTGATGCCCGCCTGGAACGAAGCAGCCCTGATCGGGGAGTCGGTGCGCTCGATCCTGGCCCTGGACTACCCCGACCATGAGGTGATCGTGGTCAACGACGGCTCCACCGACGACACCCTCGAGGTCCTCACCCGTGCGTTCGACCTGCGGCGCTCCTCGCGCTCGGTGCCCACCGGCGGCCCCGTCGAGGTGCGCGGCGCGGTGCGCGGCGTGTACGAGGCGTCGGACCCGTCGATCCCTCTGGTCGTCCTGGACACCGAGAACTCGGGCCGGTCCGACGCGGTCAACGCCGGGATCGCGGCGGGAACCAAGGACCTGATGGTGTTCCTGGATGCGGACTCGGTGCTGGACACGGACGCCCTGCTGCTGGCGGTCCAGCCGTTCCTGGACGACCCGCTGCGCGTGGTGGCCACGGGGGGCAGCGTCCGCGCCGTCAACGGCTGCCGCGTGGTCGCCGGTCGTGTCACCCAGGTGGGCCTGCCCTCCGCGTGGATCGCCCGCTTCCAGGTGCTCGAGTACCTGCGCGCCTTCAGCCTGGGGCGAGCGGGGTGGTCGATGGTCCGCTGCCTGATGCTGATCTCCGGGGCCTTCGGCGTGTACCGTCGCGACATCCTGCTCCATGTGGGCGGGCTGGACGCCGACACCATCGGGGAGGATTTCGAGCTGGCGATGGCGGTGCACCGCTGGTGCCGACGGCGTCGGCGTGACTACCGCATGCAGTTCGTGACCGAACCGGCCAGCTGGACCGAGGTGCCCGACTCCCTCGCCGTGCTGAGGCGACAGCGCGTGCGGTGGCACCGGGGACTGTGGGAGGTGCTGTGGAAGTACCGCCGGATGACGCTGAACCCCCGTTACGGGCGCGTGGGCATGGTGGGCCTGCCGTACTACTGGCTGTTCGAGCTGTTCGCCCCGCTGTTCGAGGTGCTGGGGGTGGTCATCATCGTCCTGGCGCTGCTCACCGGTGCGGTGGATCCGGTGATGGTGCTCGTGATGCTGGGCCTGGCACTGGGGGCGGGCATCCTGGTGTCCGTCTTCGCGGTGCTGCTGGAGGAGCTCTCCTTCCACCGCCTCCCCCGCTGGTAGGACGTTCTGCTACTGGTGGCCTGCGCGTTCATCGAGAACGTGGGATACCGCCAGCTCACAGCGGTGTGGCGGCTGGAGGGCTGGTGGAAGGCGCTGCGCGGGGCCCAGTCGGAGTGGGGAGTGATGTCGCGGACCGGGTTCCGGTCCGGCTGAGCACGGCTCAGCTGCGCACCAGCGGCAGTTCCATGGTCACCTCGGTGCCCTCCCCCAGCCACGACCTCACCTCGACCTCGCCCCCGTGCGCACGCACGACGCGGCGGGTGTTCATCAGGCCGATCCCCGTGCCGGGGACGTGCGACCGGACCGCCGTCCCGGCACGGAAGTACGGGGTGAACAGCAAGGGGATGTCCTCCGCGGCGATTCCGATCCCCCTGTCGCGGACCGTGAGGCGGGCACGCTGATCATCCGCGTCCAGCCGCACCTCGACCTCGCCCCCGCCAGGGGAGTACTTCACCGCGTTGGACAGCAGATTGTCCACAGCCTGTGCCAGTCGCTCACCATCGGCGTTGATCAGCTCCGTCCTGTGGTCCAGTCCCACCGTTCGCAGGACCACACCGAGACCGGCGGCCCGGGGGCGGATCGATTCGACCTGATCTGCGACCAGGGCGCCGAGATCGGTGGCACGGGAGACGACCCGGCCGGCCCGGGTCCCGGTGGCACCCACCGTGCGCGCGGTCTCCAGCAGAGCCATGATCAGGCGCTCGAGGCGGTCGACGTTGCGACGGATCACCGTTGCATGGGAGCTGACCACGGCGGCATCGACGGCGCCGTCGCGCGCATCGGCGGCCTCGTCCTCCAGCAGTTCGAGGTATCCGGAGATCGAGCTCAGCGGCGTCTTCAGCTCATGGGAGACGGTGGCCAGGAACTGCTCCTCCTGCAGGACGGCCGAGAGGGACGCCGTGACGTCATGGACCGAGACCAGCATGCGGTCATCAGGCGTCACCCTCGAGCTGACGGACAGGGCGACACGGCGGCCGTCCGGCAGGGTTCGCCACACCACCTCTCCGACGAAGGAGCGCCCCTGGCGTGCCCGCAGAAGGGGATTGCGCTCCGGCTCGAGCTCGTCCCGCCCGTTCTCGCTGCACAGCGGATCGGCGAGCAGCTCCTCGATGCCGAGGCCGCGGGCGGGACCCGCCAGTCGCCCGCGGGTGTCGGTCAAGCGACCGTCCACGGTGAGCATCCCGTGCACCACCCCGATCGAGCCGGTCACCAGATCGAGGCGGGATGCGCGCTCATCGCGCTCCCGGACCAGGCCCGCGACGAGGAAGGCCACTGCCGAGACGACGACCGAGACGGCCATGGCCCGCACCATCAGGGGGTGGGTGAGGCCCAGATCCAGCAGCAGCGGGCCACCTGCACAGCTCAGGACGCTCAGAGCCGTCACCAGCAGTGCGCCGCGATGACGCAGCTCGGCCGCCAGCCACACGGCAGGGAAGACCATCAGGATGCCGTGGAACCCGAAGCTGGTGGCCGCCGCCCACCGTGTCAGCCCGAGGACGACCAGGTCCAGCAGGGGGACGACCAGCAGAAGCTCACGCCCCCGCGGGGGCACGAACCTCAGGACCCGTTCGGCGATGTAGATCCCGAACGTGAGGACCGACAGTCCCAGCAGGATGACGTTGCCGACGATGAACAGGGTCGGCAGGTCGATGGGCACCCCGGTCAGTGCCAGCAGCAGGCTGACGACGAGACAGAGGACCAGCACACCCTGGTGGATCAGTGCAGTGCCGGAGAGGGCTGCACGGAGTGCGCTGGCGACAGGGGTCGACCTGGTGACGGCGTCCATGCGGGAATGGTCGCACAGCCCGCGCAGGAACCGTCGTCGGCTCGTCCTACTCCCCGATCTGCTGCACCACCGCGGTCTCGGAGCCGGAGGGCTGCGCCTCGGGAGCGGGCTCTCCCAGGCCGAACATCGCTGTCATGGCGCCGACGACGATCAGGCCGAACGTGGCCACGCCACCACAGCCGCAGCAGCCCGGCAGGATGATCGGGAAGGGGAGGAAGCCGCGGGGGCGGGGGCGCTGTGGGTACGGGGGCTGAGCCATGACGGGCCTTTCTGGGGGACGGGGGGTGCGGGTCGGAGCGGGGGCGGTGACTCCCGGGAGCCCCACGCGGTCGGGCGCCCCGGGACGGTGGTCGTCACGGCACGGTAGCCCGCGGCGAGCCGACCGGTCAGCACGGCAGCGGGCAGGATCAGCTCCCCTGGGAGACCCGATCATGCAGAACTCCCGCGCCGGGGCGGTTTCACCTGGCACGATGCAGGCATGCCGCAGCTGATCCCGCCTCAGCCCGCCTTCGCCTCCGATGCCGAACGAGTGGTCTGGGACGTGCTGGCCGCCCAGCTGCCGCACGACGCGACGATGATCGCCGGGCAGCGCATCACCGACGACGCCCACGAGGTGGAGATCGACCTGCTGGTGCTGTGGCCGGGGATCGGAACGGTGGTGATCGAGGTGAAGGGCGGCCGGGTGGGCGTCGAGGACGGCACCTGGTTCCAGCGCGACCGCTCCGGCAGGCGCGCGCTGCACCCCTCCCCCGTCGAGCAGGCGCAGCGTGCCCGGCACGTGCTGCTGCGCCACATCAACGAACGCTCCTCCCGCCCCCTCGGCCGCAGCGTGCACATGGTGGCCCTGCCCTGGTCGCAGCTGCCCGACGACTGGGACGTGCCGGACGCGCCCCGGGCGCTGATGCTCGATGCCATGGACCTGGGGACGGGCGGCAGCGGTGGCGCCGGCAGCGGTGGTGCCGTCGAGCGCATCGTGGCGGCGCTGCGCAGCCATGGCGGCAGCCACCTGTCCCCGCTGGAGGGCGTCCAGCGCGACCACGCCGTGAGGACCCTGCGGCGCACCGAGGCGGCGATCGAGAACCACCAGCTGCTGGCCCGCCAGATCGAGGACTCCGGCAACCAGCTCACCCGCGAGCAGGAGCGGATCCTGGCCCTGCTGCGATTCCAGCACCGCGCCCAGGTGGTGGGCGGAGCAGGATCGGGCAAGACCCATCTGGCCCTGATGAAGGCCCGCGCCCTGACCAGGGAGGGAAGGCGCACCGCCCTGATGTGCTACTCGCGGGGCCTGGCACGCCACTTTCAGCTGCTCACTGCCACCTGGCCCGCAGAGGACCGACCCGCGTACGTCGGCCTGTTCCACGATCTTCCGGTCCGCTGGGGCGCTCAGACAGAGGAGGAGTTCGACGGTACGGCGGTGGCGTACTACGAGGAGTTCCTGCCCGCCCAGCTGCGGGAGCTCGCTTCGACTCGGCCCGTCGAGGATCTGTTCGAGGCGATCGTGGTGGACGAGGCGCAGGACTTCGCGGACCTGTGGTGGGACGCCCTGCGCCCCTGCCTGGTGGAGCCGGAGGACACCGGCGCCTCCGTGCTGTTCGTGTTCACCGATGCGCACCAGTCCGTGTTCGACCGGGACGGCCGCGCGCCGATCACCCTCAGCCCCTTCCCGCTGGACGACAACCTGCGCAACACCCGCACCATTGCCGAGACCTTCGCGCCGCTCACCCCGCTCGAGCAGAACCCGCGGATGGAGGAGGGGGCGCCGGTGCGT
Source organism: Brachybacterium sp. p3-SID1565 (assembly GCF_025143785.1). Taxonomy (NCBI): domain Bacteria; kingdom Bacillati; phylum Actinomycetota; class Actinomycetes; order Micrococcales; family Dermabacteraceae; genus Brachybacterium; species Brachybacterium sp. p3-SID1565. Next base: position 13,602 of record NZ_JAMBDS010000033.1, on the reverse strand, counting down.
TTCGTCGCCTGCGCCACCGAGGACGCCATCAGCACGGCCGACGACCTCATCGATCCGCTGCTCGACGAGGGCTGGGAGCCCGGGGAGATCGCCCTGCTGACCACCGGGCGTCGGCACCCCGAGCAGCGCGAGCGCATCGACTACGCCGGATACAGCGGGTACTGGGACGAGTTCTTCGCCGCCACCGACGTGTTCTACGGGCACGTGCTGAACTTCAAGGGCCTCGAGCGGCGGGTGGTGGTGCTGGCCGTCAACGGCTTCCAGCACTGGGAGCGCTCGCCCCACCTGATGTACGTGGGGCTCTCACGGGCGAGGTCGCTGCTGGTCGTGGTCGGCGACCCGGAGCTGATCCGCACGGTCGTCGGAGACCAGGTGGCCGACCGGCTGATCGGTGCAGGCGGAGGCGCGGCTCGGCGGCCGTAGGGGACGCCATCGGCAGGCGTCGGCCGCCCGGTCGCCCACTGGTCCCGGATCAGTCGGTCGGCAGTGCCGCCAGCTGATCGTCGATGCGCTGCACGGAGAACGCCTCGCGCATCACCAGCACCGCGATGCCGCGCAGGGTGGTCTCCTGGTCGCTGCCCGTGACCGTGATGGCCCCGTGGACGCGCTCGCTCGAGTTCAGCCGGATCGACTCCTGGATCAGATCGCTGATCCCGGGGACCCGGCCCAGCTCACCGCCGATGCAGAGCACACGAGGGTTCGCCGCGTGCAGGAGGCCGGCCACGGCCCTGCCCAGCACCGTGCACGCCGTGCGCACCGCGGCCACCACCTCGGTATCCCCGAGCTCGAAGGAGCGGGCCAGGTCGTCCACGTCGACCAGGTCCTCGCGGTCCAGGCGTGAGAGCAGGGCCCTCCCCGAGGAGTAGGCGGCCAGGCAGCCCCGGTTGCCGCAGGTGCAGACGGGTCCTTCGGAGCCCACCCGCATGTGCCCGATGTCCCCGGCCGATCCCGTCGCGCCGCGCATGATGTGGGTGCCGGTGATGATGCCCGCGCCGATGCCCGTGGAGTACTTCAGCGCCAGCAGGACGTCGTCCTCCTCGATCGCGGCAGCGTCCTCGGCGGCGCCGAGTGCGAGGGCCCGCGCGTCGTTCTCCATCACCACGAGGGTCCCGAACCTGTCGGCGAGGGTCTCGAGGATGGGGACGGAGTCCTCCGGCACGGCGACCGAGCGCCACAGCACGCCCTTGGTCATCTCCACCGGGGCCGGCACCCCGATCCCCACCCCCACCAGGCGGGCCGATGCGCGCCGGGCCAGCAGGGAGCGGCCCAGGTCGGCCAGGTCCTCGACGTCGCGCAGCACCCGGGAGGAGTCGTGGCGGGGGATCTCCGCCCGCTCCAGCACCTGCCCGGAGGCGGAGAGCACGGCGGCCCTGACCACGTGGTGCCCCATCTCCAGGCCCAGCACCACCCTGTCGCGGTCGTCGAAGCGGATGTACTGCGCGGGGCGGCCGCCCGTGGAGGAGCGGGTCGCACCTTCGTGGGTGAGCCCGGCAGCGCGCAGCGAGTCCAGCCGGGCCACCAGCGTGGTGCGCGACATCCCGGTGCGCTCGAGGATCTCCGCCCGGGTGAGGCCCTCCGGCGTGGAGCGGATCATCTCCAGCAGAGTTCCCCCGGAGGCAGCCACACTGCCGTTGCCCCTGTGCACCGCCACGGTCTCACCTCTCCCCTGTCCGCGGACCTCATTGTGGTCCCGTCCCGCACCGCGGCGAAATCGGGCGAAGGACCTCCTGCCATGGTGTGGCGCGCGGCACAGGAGTAATGTACAGTCACCGTACAAAAGTGCAGCCGTGCACCCCGTCAAAGGAGACGTCATGAAGGCGAAGCTGACCCTGTCCCGCCGCGCACTGTTCGGCACCAGCGCCGCCGTCGCGGCCACCGGAACCCTCGCCGCCTGCGGCGCGAGCACCTCCGGAGGAGGTGATTTCGCGATGATCTCCACCCAGTTCACGCCGGTGGAGGAGAAGCAGCGGTTCGAGGAGATCCTGTCCGAGCACGTCTCCACGACCTCGGTCTCCTACACCACGATGACGGCCCCGGAGATGCTCACCCAGGTCACCTCCCAGGTGGGCTCCGGGAACCTTCAGTTCGGCCTGATCGGCGGCCTCCACGGCGACCTGCAGCCGCTGGCGGAGAACCTCGAGGACATCGACGAGGCCCTGGTGGAGACCGCGCGCGCCGCCGGCATCGCCGAGGACCTGCTGGAGCTGGGCAAGCTCGGCGGGGAGACCACCAAGTACATCCCGTGGATGCAGGCCTCCTACGTGATGGCCGTCAACAAGAAGGCCCTGGAGTGGCTGCCCGAAGGAGCGGACGTCAACGCCCTCACCTACGAGCAGGTCCTGGAGTGGGCCACCGCGGCGAACGAGGCCAACGGCTCCCCCGTCTTCGGCTTCCCCGCCGGCCCCAAGGGCCTGTACCACCGCTTCTTCCAGGGGTTCCAGCTGCCCAGCTTCACCGGCGGCGTCATCACCACCTTCCAGTCGCCCGAGGCCATCGAGAGCTGGCAGTGGATGAAGGACTTCTGGGCCCAGTGCAACCCGTCCTCCACCAACTACGACTTCATGCAGGAGCCGTTGGCCTCCGGTGAGGTGCTGGTGGCCTGGGACCACGTCGCCCGTCTCGTCGGCGCCCCGCAGGACAACCCCGACGACTGGGTGATGGTCCCCTCCCCCACCGGTCCCCAGGGCCTGGGCTACATGCTCGTCATCGGCGGGCTCGCCATCCCCAAGGGCGGCGACGTGGAGACGGCCGCCCAGGTCATCGAGGAGTTCCTCAAGCCGGAGATGCAGATCGCCACCCTGGAGAAGAACGCCTTCTTCCCCGTGGTGGAGGCGGAGATCCCCTCCGAGCTGCCCCCGGCGATCCAGCTCGAGTTCGACGCCGTCAACGCCCAGCAGGGTGCCGACGGCGCGATCGTGGCCCTGCCGCCGGTGGGCCTGGGCGAGCAGGACGGCGAGCTCTCCCAGGTGTTCAAGGACTGCTTCGCGGAGATCTGCCTGGACGGCGGGGACCCGGGCACCGTGATCCCGGGCAAGGCGGAGCAGGTGCAGACCCTGCTGGACACCGCTGAGGCCTCCTGCTGGGATCCGGACCCGGCCGGCGACGGCGTCTGCCAGGTGGGCTGATCGTGTCCGTGTCCACGACGGCACCCGCGAAGGAGAGGGCCCCGCAGCCCTCCCCTTCGCGGGCCCGGAAGCGCTCCCCCGCGCTGCTGCTGATCCTTCCGTCCCTGATCTTCATGCTGCTGCTGTTCGCGTACCCGCTCGCGCAGGGCATCATCACCGCCTTCTCCGATCCCTCCGGCGGCTTCACGCTGGGGCACTGGGAACGGATGGTCGGGGACAACAAGTTCATCCCTGCCCTGCGCAACACGATGCTGCTGATCGTGGTGCTGATCCCGCTGCAGTTCGCCTTCGCCCTCGCGATGGCGCTGCTGCTGCAGGAGAAGCCGAGGCTCAGCGGGATGTACTTCTACTTCTGGGCCATCCCGCTGGCCGTCTCGGACCTGGCCGCCGGCCTCGTGTGGCTGTCGATCTTCCAGGACCGCGGCTACCTCAACTCCGTACTCGACGGGGTGGGCCTGCCGGTGGTCTCCTGGCTCCACTACGAGAACACCACGACCATGTTCATCGCGGTGCTGTGCGCGGAGCTGTGGCGAGCCACCTCGCTGGTGCTGGTGATCGTGGTCTCCGGCATGCAGGGCATCCCCAAGGACTACGCCGAGGCCGCCGCGGTGTTCAACGCCAACTACTGGAAGCGGCTGCGGCACGTGATCCTGCCCCTGCTCAAGCCCTCGCTGCAGGTGGCGCTGATACTCCGAACGATCCTCGCCTTCCAGACCTTCGCCGTGGCGCAGGCGCTGACGGGTGAGAACTTCCCGCTCCTCGTGGGGGAGACGTACCGCTGGTACAACTTCCTCACCAACCCGTACGTGGCCAGCGCCTACGCCCTGCTCATCCTCGGCATCTCGATGGTGACCGCGGTGGTGTACCTGCGGGTGCTCCGCGACCAGAGTCAGGTGGGCAAGCGATGACCTCTCGACCGGACACCGAGCACGGCACGGCCACCACCGCCCCCATCGAGGTGGACAAGCGCCCGCTGCGGCGCCACCAGTTCAACCGGGCACTGATCCAGCTGGCCTGCATCCTGATCTCGCTGTTCATGGTGGTGCCGATCTACCTGATCACGATCTCGGCGTTCAGCACGCGGCAGGGCCTGAACGAGTTCCCCCAGCCCCTGTGGCCCAAGAACTTCTCCACCGAGACGATGGCGACGTTCCTGAACTCCACCGGCATCCTCGCCGCCACGCTGAACTCCCTGACCGTCGGCATCGGCACCCTGGTGCTGGCCAGCCTGGTCGGCGCACCGGCGGGCTACGCGATCGCCCGGTTCGCCTTCCGGGGCAAGGACCCGTACCAGTTGTTCCTGCTGTTCACCCGGGCACTCCCCATCGTGGTGCTGTCCATCCCGCTGGCCCAGGTGTTCCTGGCGACCGGTCTGTACGACCAGCCGATCGGCGTGATCCTGCTGCACACGGCCCTGTCGCTGCCCACCACCATCCTCATCACCTCCAGCGTGTTCCTGTCCGTCCCGATCGACGCCGAGGAGGCGGCCCGGATCTTCGGCTGCACCCCGGTGGGGGCGTTCCTGCGGGTGGTGCTGCCCCTGGCCCTGCCCGGCATCGCGGCCTCGGCCATCTTCACCTTCGTCACCAGCTGGAACGAGGTGCTGGGCGCCACCATCCTCACGTTCTCCAACCGCACCCTGCCGGCCCAGGTGCTGAGCACCCTGGGCGACTCCCCCGTCGCCTTCCGGTTCGCCGGCGGTCTCGCCATGATCATCCCCTCGATCATCTTCATCGCGATCATGCGCAAGTACCTGCTGAACATGTGGGGGACGACGATCCGATGAGTGCCCCGACCCCGACCACGCCCCTCACACACCCCCACGGAGCACACCATGGCTGACATCACCATCCAGAACCTCGTGAAGGTCTATCCCGGTGGGAACGAGCGGGCCAACGACGACGTCTCGCTGCACGTGGCCGACGGCGAGTTCATGGTCCTGCTGGGCCCCTCGGGCTGCGGCAAGACCACCCTGCTGCGGCAGATCGCCGGCCTCGAGCTCCCCACCTCCGGTGCCATCGCCATCGGCGGCCGCGACGTCACGTACATGCCCGTGCACCAGCGGAACCTCTCGATGGTGTTCCAGAGCTACGCCGTCTTCCCCCACCGCCGGGTCCGCGCCAACATCGGCTTCGGACTGGCCATGCGGGGCATGTCGAAGGCGGAGATCGACAAGAAGGTGGACTGGGCGGCCGAGCTGCTGCAGCTCACCCCCTATCTCGATCGGTTCCCCGCCCAGCTCTCCGGCGGCCAGCGCCAGCGCGTGGCCGTGGCCCGCGCGATCGTGGTCGACGCGGACGTGCTGCTGATGGACGAGCCGCTCTCGAACCTCGACGCCCTGCTGCGACTGTCCTTCCGGGCCGAGCTCAAGCAGATCGTCAACCAGATCGGCATGACCACCGTCTACGTCACCCACGACCAGTCCGAGGCGCTCTCCCTGGGCGACCGGGTGGCGGTGATGAAGAACGGCCGGATCACCCAGCTCGACAACCCGCTGCGGGTGTACAGCCACCCCGCGAACACCTTCGTGGGCGGTTTCATCGGCTCCCCGCCGATGAACTTCGTCGACGGTGTCGTGCACGACGGCCAGATCGACATCGGCGGCGGCAGCTTCCGGGCGCCCGAGGGCGCCGAGGACGGCCGCTACACCGTCGGCGTGCGAGCCGAGGCGATCACCCTCGGCGATCCCGCCGACCCGCACACCGTCCCCGCGAAGGTGCTGGTGGTGGAGCCGCTGGGCTCGGCGACCCTGCTGACGGCCACCGTCGGCGAGCACTCCATCAAGGTCCAGGTCCCGGCCGACACCCAGGTGGCCGCCGGCGACCAGGTCAAGCTTTCGGTCCCGCCCTCGGCGGTGCGGCTGTTCGATCTCGACAGTGGAGAGGCACGCACGCCATGACCACCGCCGCACCGTCACCGGAGCAGATCGACAGCGCCGCCCGCAGGGTGCTGGAGGACAACGACCTCGGCACCCTCGTCACCGCCGCGCCCCACCTGTACCCGCACCAGTGGTCGTGGGACGCCGCGTTCATCAGCGTGGGACTGGCCCACATGTCCGTGCCGCGAGCGCTCCGCGAGCTGCGCACCATCCTCGATGCGCAGTGGTCCACCGGCATGTTCCCGCACATCGTGTTCTCCGACCACGTGGACTACTTCCCCGGGTTCGACACCTGGGGCACCGCCGTGGCCGAGGCCCGCCCGAGCGGCGTGAAGTCCTCCGGGATCTGCCAGCCACCAGTGCATGCCTACTGCCTGGAGAAGGTGGTCCGGATCGCCCACGCGGGCGGTGGGGAGGATGCCTCGGTGGCCGACGCCTTCGTGCGCGAGGCCCTGGATCCCCTCCACCGCTGGCACTCGTGGCTGTCCACCGCCCGCAACCCCGGCGGGACGGGGATCGTGGAGATCTACCACGGGTGGGAGTCCGGCATGGACAACTCCCCCCGCTTCGATGCGATCTACGACCGGGTGGAGGTCCCTGAGCGGATCGAGATGGACCGCACCGACCTCAAGCACGCCGATGCCTCCGAGCGCCCCAGTGACACCGAGTACCAGCGCTACCTGCACCTGGTGCGGCAGATGGCATCGGTGGCGTTCGACGACGACGCCCTGCCCTCGGTGATGTCGTTCCGCTTCGGCGACATCTTCATGACCGCGCTGCTGGCGGTCTCCGCGGAGTCGCTGGCCCGGCTGGCCGATCAGCACGGCCGCGCGGACATCGCCTCCGCCGAGCGGGAGCGTGCCGCGGCATGCCGCCGCACCGTCGAGGGCTCGGTCGGCGAGGACGGCCTGTGCCGTGACTACGACCCGATCGAGCGGACCTGGCTGGAGGTGCCCTCGCTGGCGTCCTTCTCCCTGCTGCTGTGCGGCGGTGAGGACCAGGAGCTCCTGGCGGGCCAGCGATCGACGCTGATGGGCCCGGCCTGGATGGGCCACCCGGAGAACCTGTACCGCCTGCCTCCCTCCCTCAGCCTGGACTCCCCGCAGGTGCGCCCGCCCGAGTACTGGCGCGGCCCGGTGTGGCCCATCATGAACTGGCTGTTCGCCTCCACCGCCCTGGACCGCGGGGATCTCGAGTTCGCCGCCCTGGTGCGTTCCGAGGGGCTCACGCAGCTCACCGATCTCAAGTTCGGCGAGTACTACGAGCCGCGCACCGGGGAGCCCCTGGGCTCCCACCAGCAGTCCTGGTCGGCCATGGCCGCGATCGACTGGATCACGGACCAGCGCTGGAAGAGCCTCGAACGATGACCGTGCACCAGAAGATCCTGGCGGATGCCGAGTTCATCTACGGCGACCACGGCCCCCGGGTGGCCCGGGCTCTCCAGGAGCTGACCGACCGCTTCGCAGCAGGTGACAGAGCCCCCGCCGACGGCGAGGGCGCGCCCGGCGGCCGGCACCAGTTCAGCCGCCGCGACGCCGTGCTGATCACCTACGCCGACTCCATCCGCTCCGAGGGCGAGAAGGGCCTGGGCACGCTCGCACGGGTGCTGCCGGGCCTGGTGGGGGACGTGGTCGACACCGTCCATCTGCTGCCCTTCTTCCCCTGGACCTCGGACGACGGGTTCAGCGTCTCGGACTACCTCAGCGTGGATCCCGAGCTCGGCGACTGGGACCAGGTGGAAGAACTGGGCGGTTCCTTCCGGCTGATGTTCGACGCCGTGGTGAACCACATGTCCGCCTCCCACCCCTGGTTCGAGGCGTACCGTCGCGGCGAGCACCCCTACCGCGATTACGTGCGCACCGTCGACCCGGCCACCGATCTGAGCGGCATCGTGCGCCCCCGCACGAGCCCGCTGCTCACCCCGGTGGAGACCTCCCGCGGCATCGAGCACGTGTGGACCACGTTCTCCGCGGACCAGATCGACCTCGACTACGAGACCCCCGAGGTGCTCCTGGAGATCATGACGATCCTCCTGGAGTACGTGGAGCGGGGGGCATCGCTGATCCGCCTGGACGCGGTGACGTACCTGTGGAAGGAGATCGGCACCAGCGGGGTCCACCACCCGCGCACCCACCGCGTGGTGCAGCTGATGCGGCACGTGCTGGACGCGGTGGCCCCGGGCACCTCGATCATCACCGAGACCAACGTGCCGCACGAGGAGAACATCTCCTACTTCGGCAACGGTCGCGACGAGGCGCAGCTGGTGTACAACTTCGCACTGCCGCCGCTGGTGCTGCACAGCTTCGTCGCGGGCGATGCCACGGTGCTCTCCGACTGGGCGGCATCGCTGTCCACCCCCAGCGACTCCACCCACTTCTTCAACTTCCTGGCCTCCCACGACGGGATCGGGGTGCGCGGAGCAGAGGCCTTCCTCGATCAGCAGCAGATCTCCGCGCTCGCCGAGCGGGTCGAGCAGCACGGAGGGCTGGTCTCCTCCCGTTCGGTGGGCGATGGGCCGGACCAGCCCTACGAGCTGAACATCAACTACTTCGACGCGCTCAGCGACCCGGGCTCCGACGAGGACCAGGAGATCGCGGTGCGGCGGTTCCTCACCGCGCAGGCCATCATGCTCGCGCTGCCGGGCGTGCCGGGCATCTACATCCACTCGCTGCTGGGATCGCGCGGCTGGCCCGCCGGGGTGCAGGAGCAGGGGTACCCCCGTGCGATCAACCGCGAGAAGCTGGATGCGCAGCAGCTGATCCAGGAGCTGTCGGATCCCGAGGGCCGTCGCGCACGGGTGCTGGAGGGCATCCGGCACCTGATGCGGGTGCGGCGCGATCAGGAGGCGTTCGAACCGACCGCACCCACCACCGTCCATCGCCTCGACCCCGGGGTCCTCGCCCTGGAGCGGGGCACGGGGGACGCTGCGGTGATGTGCCTGCACAACGTCACCGACAGGGAGATCACGGTGGAGCTGCCCACGGCCGACGGGGACCTGCTGGATCCGGGCGCACAGATCCGGGCGGCAGTCACCCTCGCCCCGTGGCAGACGCGCTGGGTGGGTCTGCACGCCTGAGGGGACCGGGCGGTCTGCAACCGGGCAGATCGCACTGCCCCGCACCGATAGTCTCAGGAAGGAGACCCCGGAGAGGAATGTGCGATGTCCCAGCTCAGTGACGCCATGCTCGAGACCCTCGAGACGATCGACTCCTGGCAGGAGCCCCTGCTGAAGGATCTCCACCAGCATCCGGAGCTGTCGATGGTCGAGGAGCGCACCCGCGCCCTGGTGGCCCAGCACCTCACCGACTTCGGCTACGAGGTGCACGAGCTCGGCGGTGGCGTGGTGGGGGTGCTCGAGAACGGCGAGGGCCGCACCGTGCTGCACCGGGCCGACATGGACGCCCTGCCGATCCGGGAGGACTCCGGGCTGCCCTACGCCTCCACCGACACCCAGGAGGACCTCACCGGCGTCGTCCAGCCGGTGATGCACGCCTGCGGGCACGACTTCCACGTGGCCACCGGCCTGGGGGCGGCGAAGCTGCTGGCCGAGCACCGACAGGAGTGGAGCGGCACCGTGCTGATGCTGTTCCAGCCCGGCGAGGAGTTCGGGGACGGTGCGCAGACCATGGTCGAGGACGGGCTGATGGACGCACTGCCCCGTCCCGAGGTGTGCCTGAGCCAGCACGTGCTCACCGAGCCCGTATCCGGGAAGGTGGCGGTGGCGGAGGGTCCGGTGCTGTCCACCTCCCAGTCGATGACGGTGGAGGTGTTCGGAAGCGGCTCCCATGGCTCGATGCCGCACCTGGGCGTGGACCCGGTGGTGCTGGCGGCGAAGATCGTCACCAGCCTGCAGACCCTGGTCTCCCGCGAGCTCTCCCCGCAGGAGTTCGGCGTGGTGACCGTGGGGTCCCTCCACGCCGGCAGCTCCCCCAACGTGATCCCCGAGACCGCGACCCTGCAGCTGAACTTCCGCGCCTACAGCGAGGAGGTGCTCCAGCGCCTGGTCGAGGGCATGGAGCGGATCGTCCGCGCGGAGTGCCAGGCCGCCCGCTCCCCGCGCGAGCCTCGATTCGAGACCATCTCCCAGTACCCGGTGACCGACAACGACCCGGCCGTCGCGGCCGCGGTTCGGGACGCGCTGGTCGCGCACTTCGGCGAGGACCGGGTGGAGCAGATGGACCCGGCCACCGCCTCGGAGGACTTCTCCCTCATCCCCGAGGCCTTCGGGGTCCCCTACTGCTACTGGGGCTTCGGCGGGTACGCCGAGGGCAGCGAGGTGCTGCCCAACCACAGCCCGCACTGGGCCCCGGACCTGCAGCCCACCCTACGCACCGGCACTGAGGCCGCGGCGGCGGTGATCCTGGGGCTGCTGGCCGACGAGGTGTGAGCGGCACTCGGCGCCGCGTGCTGTCGGCACTGAGCGGACGGTCTAGGCACCGCTCGAAGGCTTAGGTCACAAAGAGGTCACGGTGCACCCCTGTCATCTGTTGGCAGATATCGGATAACCGCTAACCTCGGGCCATGTCATCGTCGACCCCTCCCGCCACCGGGCGGCTCACCCTCAGCGGCGCAGAAGGACGCAAGCAGCTGCTCGGCACGCAGGTGGAACGCAGTATCCGCCAGTACATCGCCCATCGCGGCCTGGTCGAGGGGGATGACCTGCCGTCGGAGGGGCAGATCGCGAGCGAGCTGGGGGTCTCCAAGAGCACGGTCCGGGAGTCGGTGCGGCGACTGGAGACCCTGGGGTACATCAAGGTGGTCCACGGCGTCGGCCTCCGGGTCGGGACGTTCAGCATCCGCCCCGTGGTCCGGGCACTCCCCTACGACCTCCTCAACCGCGCCCAGGGCCTCAACGACATCCTCGAGGTGCGCACCGTCATCGAGGAGAACTTCCTCGTGCGCGCCGCTGTGCACATGACCGATGAGCACCTCGACGCGCTGGAGCGCATCACCTCCGAGATGGAGGCCACGAGCACCGAGGGCGACGTCGACCCCCGCCTCGACGAGGCCTTCCACCAAGCACTGTACGAACCCATCGACAACCGGCTGGTCATGGACCTGATCAGCGCCTTCTGGGAACTGTTCGACTCCGCCCGCCACGCCCTCGACTTCAGCAGCAACTTCCGGGGGGTGCAGGAGCACCGCGAGATCGTCGAGGCCCTCCGCGACGGAGACGAGCACCGGATCCGCGCAGCGATGCGAGAGCACTTCCGCCAGCTCGAGCACGAGCTGGCCCGTTTCTCCCGAATCCAGGACACCGAGGAGCAGCCATGAGTCTGACCGGGATCTTCCCCGCACTCATCACCCCCTACGAGCCGAACGGCGCCGTCTCGCCCGCACTGACGCACCGCCTGGTCACCACCCTCAACGCGGAGGGGGCCAACGGCTACTTCGTCTCCGGCAGCTCGGCGGAGTGCTATCTGCTGTCCACGGGCGAGCGCCTCGAGATCCTCGAGGCAACCGTCCAGGCCGCCGAGGGCCGACCCGTGGTCTTCCACGTGGCGGCCACGGACCACCGTTCCACCATCGAGCACACGCGCCGGGCCGCAGATTCGGGGGCCGCAGCCGTGTGCGCGAACATCCCGACCTACTTCACCTACTCCGACGAGTCCCTGGCCACCTACTTCAGGACCCTGCGCGAGCACACGGAGCTGCCCCTGCTGGCCTACTACATCCCCAGCCAGACGGGCCGACTGCTCACGGCGGAGTTCTTCCTGGACCTCGCCGAGGACGGAACGCTTCAGGGGATGAAGTACACCAGCAGCGACCTGGGGATCATGGCCCGGATCCGCGCCGCACTGCCGGACGGCTTCACCATCCTCGCCGGTTCCGACGACACCCTGCTGGGTTCCCTCGCCCACGGCGCCGACGGCGGGATCGGCTCCAGCTACAACCTCGCCTGCCGCGTCTACGCCGATCTGCTCCGAGCGTTCCGCGAGGGGGACCTGCTCGAGGCGCGGCGCCTGCAGTCCGTCTCGGTCTCCCTGCTGGGGGAGATGGCCGACTGGGAGTTCATCTCCTTCCTGAAGTCGGTGCTGCGTTCCCGTGGGCTCGACACGGGACAGGCCCGTGCCCCCATGACCGCGATCCCCACCGAGCGGGACGACGCCCTGGCCCTGCGCCTGAGCAGGAAGCCGGAGCTCGCCCCATACCTCATCGACCCGCGCTGACCCGCGGTTCCGCGCCACCCGCCCGTCGCCCACACCCGCCCTGCCCGACCAGTTCCGCTGTACTTCAACGAGGAGATGCACCATGAACACCATCGTCCGACGTCGACTGCTCCAGATCATGGGCGCGGGCGGGCTCACCGCCGCTGCCGTCGCCTGCACCCCGAATGAGGACTCCGGCTCCGGCACCGGATCCGGTGGCTCCGACGGAGGCGGCGGCTCCGGAAACGGACTGGAGTTCATCTGGCCCGGCACCTCTGATCCGGAGACCGCGGTCGCCAACGATCTGAAGGCCGCCATGGGCGAGCAGGGCACGGAGATCGAGTACAACTTCCTGTCCTGGAACGACATGCAGCAGCAGCTGTCGGTGCGCATCCAGGCCAACGACGCACCGGATCTGACGATGACGCAGGACGTCACCGACTGGGTCGCCATGGGTGCGCTCGCCTCCCTCGATGAGCGCACCGCCGACATCGACACCTCCCTGTTCCGCCCCGGCACGCTGGAGTACTCCACCATGGACGGCTCGCTGTACGCACTGCCGTACTCCGCGCAGTCGTGGACCCTGGTGGTCAACCGCGAGCTGGCCGAGGCAGCCGGGATCGATCCTGAGGGCATTGCCACCTATGAGGACATGGAGGCCGCCGCCACCGAGCTGACGGGGGGCGGCACCTACGGGTTCTGCATCCCCATGCAGAACCCCCGGTTCGCCTTCCGCACCTTCATGACCGCGGCCTACGCCAACGGCTTCAACCCCGGCGACTACGCCGAACCGGAGACCGAGAAGTGGGTGCAGACCCTCGACCACCTGCGTGCCTTCAACGACCTGCGGCCCGATGCCGACAAGGCGTGGGCCTACCCGGAGATGTTCCGCTCCTTCGCCAACGGGGAGACGGCGATGATCGCGGCGGGCTCGTTCTTCACCGCCAACGTCTACGAGCTGAGCCCGGAGATCGTGGGCAGCTCCGTGCAGATTCCCTACCCGACGGGCCCCTCGGGCAGCGACAAATCGGTCCCGATCTCCAACGCCGGATTCGCCCTGTTCGAGGGCAGCGAGAACCAGGACGCCGGGTGGACGGTGATGGAGGAGCTGCTCAAGCCGGAGTGGCAGGCTCGCCTGACCGCCGTGGCCCACGCCCCCGCCACCACCGACATCACGATCGACGACCTGCGTCCCTGGATCGAGCAGTACTACCCCGATGCGGTCGAGGGCCACATCGCTCACTGCGAGGCGCAGATGCGGATCGCGGACGAGCGCGGCACCGAGCTCCAGAAGATCCCCGGCCAGCCCGCGATCGAACCCGAGTTCCAGATCATCTTCAACGAGTTCATCGCCGGGTCGATCGATGCCGAGGAGGCCGTGGAGAAGATGAGCGAGCGCTTCGGCTCGGTCGCCGGCTGACCGCCTGCGACTCCGCTCCCACCCAGGCCC
>NZ_JAMBDS010000032.1:0-35059 GCF_025143785.1 Brachybacterium sp. p3-SID1565 | reverse complement strand
GTGGGCTCGGATATGTGTATAAGAGACAGGCCGTGGCCACCTCGGCTGTGGAGCCGATTCACCGTACGTGCCAATCCAGGACGAAGCTGCCGGGACCGATGCGCGAGTTGGTGACGCCTCAACCAGATACCTCTGCCACCTTGAGAACCACCCCGCGTGACAGCTGCGGGGCCGTAGGCTTCCCCGTCCCACAGGGTCCGAAACGGCCGTTGCATGAAAGATCTGCGCCGTGGGGTATACCCAGTGCGACGGATGTGCGGCAAAGGTGCACTTTTGAGCCCGACGGTGTCAATGCGTCGAAGCAACATGGGGCTCGCCGGCTAGTAGCCGTTTGAAGGATTCGGTGGGGGTGAGGTAGCCCAGTCGGCGGCGGGGCCGGTTGTTGACCTCCTCGGCGATGGTGGTGGGGTAGGGCTGATGGTCCGGGATCACGGTGCCCTTGGGGAGGTACTCCCGGTAGAGCCGGTTGGTGTTCTCGTTGCTGGGCCGCTGCCAGGGCGAGTGGGGGTCGGTGAAGTAGACCGGCATCGATGTGGCCAGGGAGACCTTCGCGTGCTGGGCCATCTCGCTGCCCTGGTCCCACGCCAGTGACGCCTTCATCATCTGGGGCAGCGCGTTGAAGTACTCGATGATCGCGTCCGCGGTGGGCTCGGCGTGCTTGGAAGGCAGGGCCAGCAGGCCGGTGAACCCGCTCATCCGCTCCACCAGCGTCGCCGCGCACGAGGTTCCGTTCTTCCCGATGATCAGGTCGCCCTCCCAGTGTCCCGGCACCCGGCGGTCGGCGGCATCCTCCCCCCGTTCGCTCAGGGGCACCATCCCGATGATCGGACCGCCCCGGGACCGGCCTGTCGTGCGGGGCTTGCGTTTGGTGCGCTTGGACTGCAGGAAGATCCCTCACCGGGCGAGCTCACCGCGAGGGAGGGCGTAGATGTACTGGTAGATCGCCTCACCGGAGACGGTGCGACCCTGGACATCGGGAGAGTTCGCCATACGGCCAACAGTCGGGTCTGTCGCCTCCAGGCGCAAGCGGCCCGCGATCTCGTACGGCGTCCACGACGCGGCCAGATCCGCCTCCACCCTCGCCTGCAGCACCGGGTCCCGAGCGACCTTCCGCTGCTGCGCGCGAGCCCGCCGTCGCTGCGCGGCCACGTCCGCCCTCACGGCCTGGTAGCCGCGGGTATTCGTCGAGTTCCGGTAGAGTTCCCTGGAGATCACCGACGGGCAGCGCCCCAGGTGACGAGCGATCCTCCGCACGGACCAGCCCGCTTTCGACGCTGTGGAGATTTCCGACCTGTCACTGAACGTCAGCCCCGCTCGCGCCCCCCGTGCACCTTACCGATCAGACCCCCACCGACCGGGAGTGTTGCTTCGACGCTATGACACCACCGATCAATGTTGTAGGGGAAAGAGAAGGAGCCCACCACTGGCAGGCTCCTTCTGGTTTGATACATGAGGGCGGCTGGGGGCCCGCGACCCCCAGGGATCCCGCTTTTAGAGCGTTGAGCGAACCGTCCGTGCCGGAAACACCGTGATCACTCAGTGAATTCGCGAACCTCCTCAAGTGAACTCATTTCCGAGTCAACATCGACCCCGGGAAGCGATTCAAACTCTCCATCCGAGACCCCATAGATGCCTTCAATGGGATTCACCAAGTCGTATCTGCCTTCACCGAAGTCATTCAGAAGAAGGAGGACCTCAGGTGAGTCAACCTCTTCGATAAAGGTAGTGCTGTCTTCGATGTAAGTCACACCCTCGCTGGTTCCGCCTAGCTGTGAGACCTCTACAGAATCGCCTACCTCAGCGTCTCCCGAGATAACCTCGGAAACTCTAATGGTTGTCACCGTAGTCACAACTGCCATCGCTTCAAGATCCTCGTTAGAAACCTCCACTCCAGACTGCGGATTCTCCAGCCCCGCCCCAGAGTCATTAATCTCTGGATACTCGATCAGGTCGCGAGATGACTCCACCGTGCCTACAACGACTACGTCCGCTGCCTCGAGCGCGGCTTCGGTGCTTCCGTATTCCGGATAATCTGCTGAAAGGTGGACAACCGACTCACTCGCCGGATCCTCGGAACTCGGCTGACTGGCGCAGGAGGCTCCGAGCAGCGCTACCGCCGACGCGGCGCTGAGTGTAATAAGTGCGCGAGGAGTATGCATCAGTAGATCCTATTCACTTCAGACACGTCATACGGCTGGGGACTGATTACCATTGCTCGATTACGGCTGTGCTTCATCAATGAAGCCTTTGAGGTCTTGGGGTTGTCGGCCAGGCTAAGGGCATGGCCGAATTCGTGTGTAGAAGTACTGTCGATCCACTTAGACATGTTACTTCCCGAGGCCTCTCGGATTGTGCGGGCGTTCACTTGGATTTTGAAGGTGCGTGATCTATTCCGCGGGCCGTACGCGGTGTAGTAGCCGTACCAAGAATGGGGTACCGTGCAGCGGTCATGGTGTTCTGCGCAGCGCTGGACTTACCGAACGTGACAGCGGGCAGGGAGTTCCACCGGAAGCGCGCATTGTCAAACTTAGTGACGTACGATGAGTTGACCCCGACGTACTTTACGGAGTTCTTCGTCGAAGGCATTCCCCCCGCGAAATAGTCGGCATTTGCTGCCGTGGCGCCACCAGCCACAAATGCTAGCGCACACAACGTGGCGATAATTCTCGACAGGATTCGCTTACGTAAAGTGTTGGACGTTCGCTCCTATGTTTCCATGCTTCCCCCTAAGGTCTCGATGAGCGTAAAGTACCGCCGCTCCGTTGAACCCGTATGGACTGTGGCCAAACTGTGACAATCGAGTCCCCTGTGCCGCCGCACGCTGCACGCCGCGCTCCCGGTCGGACTGTCGCATGGGGTATACCCCAGCGCTACACCCCGGCCAGTTGATCCTACGGTTCCCATTAGGGTCCTGAACCCGCCTTCTGCGAGACATCTGTCTCGCTCGCCGAGCAGACCACCCCAGTGGCACAGCTCGGTCGCCCGCCAGCGACGCTGCTAGCACCGATGAACGGCGCCTCCCTGGGTGAGCCGGGGTCACCCCACCAGCATCTCCGCCACGAACGGCCACACCAGCAGCAGCACACCGATCCCGGCACCGAGCAGGTCCGGCCAGCGCAGGGGGCTGGGCAGGGCCCAGGTGCGGGTGGTGGCGGTTGCGAAGCCGCGGGCGTCCATGGCCAGTGCCTGCTGCTCCGCGCCCCGCAGCGCATCGACCAGCAGGGCGAGGGTGGCACCGGCCAGCACCCGAGGCGAGGCGGGGGAGCCCATGCCCCGCAGCACGCGCGTCTGGGTGATGATCTGCCACTGGCGGCCCAGGTGGCCGGCCCGCACCAGGCCCGCCACGGAGGCTGCGATGGGCCGGGCCGGCAGGCGCAGCCGTCCACCGAGCGCATCCCCCAGGGCCGTCGCGTCCACCGAGCCCAGCGCCAGCACCCCGGGGGCTACGAAGGCGGTGATGCGGGCGGCCTCCTTCGCGCCCAGCAGCCACGCCTCGGTGGACAGTGACGGTGCCTCGCCCAGGAACGCGGTGGTCCAGGCCAGTCCCGCTGCGGACAGCAGGACCGGCGCCAGGCGCAGCAGACCACCGCCCAGGGTGCGCATCGCCAGCGGTGCCAGCAGCACCGTCGGCACCAGGGCCAGCAGCCCGCCCTGCCAGGTGTCCACGGCGAAGGAGCCGATCGCGGCGAGGATCCCGATCAGACACAGCACCAGAGGGTTCAGGGCGTCGGCAGGGATCCAGCGGGTGCGGGGCACGGGACCGATCCGGCGATCCGGGGAGGGGTCGGAGCCGACCGGTGGGACCGGTGGCGCATCCCCGCCTGCTCCGTCTGCGAGGTCCAGGCGCGCATCGGTCCGCTGAATCAGCACGGGATCATGGGTGGCGACCAGGACGGCACGGCCCTCGGCGCGTGCCTGCTCCAGCAGCTCCAGTACCGCTCCGCGGCGCTGCGCGTCCAGACCCACGGTGGGCTCGTCCAGCACCAGCAGATCCGGCTGCTGGGCGAGGGCCGCGATGATCGCCAGGCGCCGCTGTTCGCCACCGGAGAGCGTGTACGGATTCGCCTCGGCCAGCTCCGCGAGCCCGGCCCGCGTGAGCAGCTGCTGGGCGAGTGCCTCGTCGGTGGCCCAGGGGGAGGCGGTGACCTCCTGCCTCACGGTGGGCGCCACGAAGGAGTGCTCCGGGTTCTGCGGCACCGAGGCGATCCTCTCCCGCGACGGCAGCGCCACCCGCCCCGCAGCCGGCTTCGCCACTCCCAGCACCACCTGCAGCAGGGTGGTCTTCCCGGCACCGCTCGGGCCGGTCAGGACAGTGATGGTGCCGGCCTGCAGCTCCAGATCCACCCCGCGCAGCAGGGGCTGCTCCAACCGTCGCCGCCGCCGAGACCCGGGCCGGTGCACGTCGACCCCGGCCAGGCTCGCGACCACCGGGCCCGGTCCATCAGCCGGCCGGCGATCGACCGTGCTGGTCTCCACCGCGATCCCGGCCTCGACCAGCAGGTGAGGACGTGCGGCCAGAAGATCGTCAGGGTCCCCGTCGGCCAGGACCGTGGCGCGTTCGCCGAGCACGATCAACCGGTCCACATGGGGCAGCCACGCCTCGATCCGGTGATCGGCCACCACCAGGGTGCGGCCCGCGGCGACCTCGAGCACCGCCTCGCGCACGGCCTCAGCCGTGGGACCGTCGAGCATGCTGGTCGGCTCGTCCAGCAGCAGCACGTCCGGCCCCAGCGCCAGGGCGCCGGCCAGGGCGATGCGCTGCTGCTGGCCGCCCGAGGTGGCCAGCGGCTCCCTGCTCGAGGGCACGTCCACGCGGGCGGCGTCGAGGGCCTCGACGGCGCGCTCGTGGATCTCCGGGCGGGGCAGGGCCGCGTTCTCCGGGCCGAAGGCGGCGTCCCGGCCCACCGTGGCGGCCACCAGGGCATGGGCGGGGTTCTGCAGCAGCAGACCGCGCTCACCCGGCCGCGAGGGCGGTGCGGCCTGCCCCTCGAGGTCACCGGCCTGCTCGTCGAGCAGACCGGCCAGGGCGCGCAGCACGGTGGACTTCCCACTGCCGCTGGCCCCGGCCAGCAGCACCTTCTGGCCCGCAGGGATCCCCAGGTCCAGGCCGTCCACGGTGCGGGGGGGGGGGGGGCGCGGGCCCCCCCCCCCCCCCGCCGATCACTTGATGGCGCCCTGGGTGAGGCCGGACATCACCCAGCGCTGCGCGAACAGGTACACGATGATCGCGGGCGCCATGGCCATCAGGTAGGAGGCGAAGGCCACGTTGTAGTTGTTGCTGAACTGGGTCTGGAACATGTTCTGCAGCACCGGGAAGCGGCGGGAGAGGGGCCGGCTCGAGCCGGTCGAGGATGACAACGACGTCTCTCCTTCGCAAAGGGGGTGCGCAGCGGGGGCTCCGGTGCGACGATGGACGTACAGGCAATATATTTAAGCCTTATCGAAAAGTATGGGGGAGGTGCCCAACGGTGTCAAAGGACCAAGGTCGCGGTGCCAGTTCCCCGCAGCTGATGCGCCGCGCCAACCGGCAGGCCCTGCTGCGCCTGGCCCTGCGGGGTGCCGCGTTCACCGCCGCCGATGCCATGGCCGCCACCGGCCTCACCCGCGCCACCGTGCTCGGGGTGTGCGCCGAGCTGGTGAGCGCGGGCTGGCTCGAGGAGGTCGACGGAGCGCCCGCCGGCGGGTCCGCGCAGCGCGGACGGCCCGCCCGGCGCTACGCCCTGCGATCCGCTGCCGCCGTGCTGGTGGGCGTCGACGCAGGGGAGCACACCCTCACTGCCCGGGTGGCCGATCTGTGCGGGCGCACCCTGGCGACCGTGCATCACCCGATCGACCAGGCCGAGCCTGATCCGTCGGCCGACCGCACCGCCATGGTGACTGCGCTGATCGACCGCGTGCTCGCGCGTGCCGGCGTGCCTGGCACGCCGCGCGTGCTCACCGTGGTCGGGGTCCCGGCCCCCGTGGACCAGCACGGACGCTCCCCGCACGACGACGACTTCTGGCAGCGGATGAACCCCGGGTTCGTCGACGCCCTGGGCACCGTGCCCCAGGACGGCAACCCCGGGGCCGGGCCCGGGTCTCCTACGCAGCGCGCCGCTGCGGGGGGCGCTGTGCTGGTGGAGAACGATGCGAACCTCGCCGCGATCGCCGAGCACGCCGGGGGCATCGGGCCGCACGTGGCGACCCTGCTGATGGGGGAGCGGTTCGGCGCCGGTCTGATCGTGGACGGGCGCCTGCTGCGCGGAGCTTCCGGGGGTGCGGGCGAGATGCGGTTCCTCGACGTGGCCCTCGACGACGAGCGGGGTGCCGACGGCGTGGCCGCGCTCGCGCGCCGCTGGTCCCTCGAGGCGCTCGCCGGGGACGGCGCGCTCGACGACGGTGCAGGGGTGGCCGCGCGCTCGGAGCTGGCTCGCATCAGCGCCGAGCGGATCACGGCGGTGGACGTGTTCGCCGCGGCCGACCGCGGGGACGAGCTCGCACGAGCCGTGATGGAGCGCATCGGCGACCGCCTGGCCCGGATCGCCGTGATCCTGGCGAGCCTGCTGGGGGTGGAGACGGTGGTGGTGGCCGGTGCCATCGCCGATGCCGTCGAGCCCGTGCTGGAACGCGCGCGCACCAGGATCCCGGCCCTCACCGGACCACCCCACCCGCGCCTGGTGGCCAGCATGCACGGCTCCGAGGTGGTGGTGCGCGGTGCGATCGAGCTGGCCCTGGCCCGCCTGCGTGAGGATCCGCTGGAATACCTCGACCAAGGATGAGGCCCACCTGGTGCGGAACCTTTGGAACGGACCCTAGGGTGGTGTCATCGCACGCGAGCACCCACCCCAGGAGCACCCCCATGACCGCGACCGACCGCACCGCCGACACCCCGAAGCTGCGCGCGGGGGTGATCGGACTGGGCTGGGCCGGGCGGCAGCACATCGATGCCTACGCCACCGACCCGACGGTGGACCTGGTGGCGATCTCCGGCAAGGAGCAGCACCTGCTGGACCAGCTGGGTGACCAGCACGGCATCGAGGGCCGGTACCCGGACTACACCACCATGCTCGCCGAGGCCCACCTGGACGTGGTCTCCATCGCCACCCCCACCTTCCTGCACGCCCCGATGACCGTGCAGGCCCTCGAGGCCGGCCTGCACGTGCTGTGCGAGAAGCCGATGGCTGAGACCGGTCAGGCGGCCGCCACCATGGTCGAGACAGCCCGCCGCACCGGGAAGGTGCTGGACATCGCCTTCAACCACCGCCAGCGCGGTGACGTCACCGCCCTGCGCGAGGTGGTCGAGTCCGGAGTGCTGGGGGGGATCTACTACGCCAAGACGGGCTGGCTGCGCCGCAAGGGCATCCCCGGCATGGGCACCTGGTTCACCAGCGCCGCCAGTGCCGGTGGTGGAGCGCTGATGGACATCGGCGTGCACATGCTGGACATGTCGCTGCACCTGATGGGGGAGCCGAAGGTCACGGCGGTCTCAGCCGCCACCCATGCCCAGTTCGGTCCGCGCGGACGGGGCGGCAGCTCCTTCCAGACCTCCTCCGCGGTGGAGGACGTCCCCTTCGAGGTGGAGGACCTGGCCTCGGCGTTCCTGCGGATGGAGGGCGGCGGCACCCTGCTGCTGGAGACCAGCTGGGCGCAGTGGATCCCCTACGACCAGGTGTACGTCACCCTCTACGGCTCCGAGGGCGGGGCCAGCGTGGAGTGGGGCGGTGACCCCCGCCACCCCTATCAGCGTCTGAACGTATGGACCGAGGTCCAGGGGCTGCCCGCCGAACTGCGACCGGAAGTGGGCGAGCACGGCAAGCATGCCGCGGCGGTCGCGAACTTCCTGGAGAAGGTGCGCACGGGCGAGCCCGGCCAGCACGTCGGCGTGGAGGCTCTGCGCCGCGCACGCATCCTCGATGCCTGCTACGCCTCCGCGAAGCAGCGCAGCGAGGTCGCGCTCGAGCTCTGAGAGCTCAGCGCGCGACGTGCCCTCGTGCGGGAGGGCCCGCCGGGGCGCCTCGATGCGCCCATGTGCGCGACATTCACGCCAGCCCGCTGCCCACCCTCGCGCGGTCCGAAGGAGATCGGTTCAGTTGATCCAGCGCAGGCACCTGCTCGCCCTCCCCGCGCTCATCTCAGTCGGCACGATGGCTGCCTGCGGTGACGACAGCACGGGCAGCGGCACCGCGGCCCAGAGCTCCGTCGAGGTCTTCACCTGGTGGGCGCAGGGATCCGGGAAGGCCGGGCTCGACGCCCTGGTGGAGGTGTTCGCGACCCAGCACCCGGACGTCGAGTTCGTCAACGGCGCGGTGGCCGGCGGCGCCGGCTCCGCCGCCAAGGACCTGCTGCAGTCCCGACTTCGAGCCGGCGACCCGCCGGACACCTTCCAGGCCCACGCCGGCGCCGAGCTCAACGACTACATCGAGGCGGGCCAGATCCAGGACGTCTCGGCGCTCCTGGACGAGTTCGGGCTGCGCGATGCCATCCCCCAGAAGCTGCTGGCGCGCCTGAGCGTGGATCAAGCGATCTACTCGATCCCCTCGAACATCCATCGGTCCAACATGGTGTGGGGCTCCGCCACGGTGCTGAACGACGCCGGGATCGACACCTCCAGCCCGCCGGCCTCACTGGACGAGTTCCTCGAGCAGCTCCAGAGGCTCCAGGGCGCCGGCGTCACGCCGCTGTCGGTGGGGACGACCTGGACCCAGGTGCACCTGCTCGAGGCGGTGCTGATGGCCCAGCTGGGCGCCGATGCCTACAACGGCCTCTTCGACGGAGCCACCGCCTGGGACGGTGCCGAGGTGACCGCCGCACTGGAGAGGTTCGAGGCCATGATCGGTCACACCAACGCCGACCGCGACGACCTCGACTGGCCGGGAGCCACCCAACAGGTCATCGACGGCGCGGCCGGGTACAACGTGATGGGCGACTGGGCCATCGCCGCGTTCGAACAGGCGCAGCTGGCCTTGGGCGAGGATTTCGTGGCCTTCGAGCTGCCGGGCAGGGAGAAGGTGTTCGGCTTCCTGGCGGACTCGTTCACCCTGCCGGAGGGCGCATCCCACCCCGACGGGGCCAGGGCGTGGCTGGAGACCGTCTCCTCCGTCGACGGGCAGCTCGCGCTCAGTCTCGCCAAGGGGGCCATCCCGGCGCGCACCGACGTGGACACCGCCGAGTTCAGCGAGTACATGCAGAACGCCCTGACCTCCTTCGCGCAGGATGCCATCTGCTCCTCGATCGCCCACGGCGCCGCCACCTCGGTGGCGTGGCTGACCGCGATCAGCGAGGCGACCAGCCAGTTCACCACCAGTGCCTCGGATCTGGCGGGCTACCAGAGGGCGCTCGCGGATGCTGCGGGGTCCGGCCGGGGCTGAGCAGTCGGCCGGGTCCGGCCTCAGAGGCGGTGCTCGACGTCCTGGACGAGGGCGCCCTCGAGGTCCCCGGCGAACCGGGCGAGGTCATGGCTGAAGCGGCGAAGGTCCTCCTCGGTCCAGTCCTGCAGCGCATCGCAGAGGATCGCCGAGGCACGGTCCGCGTAGGCGGCCAGCACATCGCGCCCGGCCGGCGTGAGGTCCACGATCGCGGCCCGGCGATCGGCCGGATCGGGCCTGCGCTCCACGAAGCCGCGCTCCACCAGGCTCTTGATCTGCATCGTCATCGTGGACTTGTCCACGTTCTGCCAGGCGGCCAGCCCGCTCATGCGCTGCGGCCCGGCGGTGTCCAGGTGGCCCAGCAGATGGGTCTCGTTGGGGGAGAGCGTGGTGCCGGTGCGCCGGTGCAGCCAGCGCTGGGTCCACCGCTGGATCTCCGCCACGGTGCGACGCAGTTCACGTGCGACAGATGCTCGCACCGCCTCACCCCACGTTCTCGTGCCTGGATCGACGATTGCAGCCGCCCGGGTGCATCCCATCGTTCGTTCCTCCCGATACCGAACGTTGATTGCTCACCTTGACATGCCTGAAGATTAGTTTATACGATCAAACTATCATTGTGTGACGCTCCGCGGCGACTCCTGCCGCCCCCGTCATCACCGAAGGAGACCTCATGACCCAGGCCCAGAACCAGACCCCGCAGCCCCACGGTCGGCACAGCGCCGGCCAACCCTCAGGCGCTCAGCCCCTGGACCGCGACCATGTGCAGCAGGCCCAGGCCGCCAACACCGGCGATGCCTGCTTCGCCGCCACCCCGCCGATGACCACGATCGCCGAATTCTCCGACTACAGCGACGCCCAGGCCGCCGTCGACCTGCTCTCCGACTCCGGCTTCGAGGTGGGCGCCACGCGCATCGTCGGCCACGACCTCAAGAGCGTGGAGATCGTGCGCGGCCGCATGAACTACGGCAAGGCCGCCCTGTTCGGTGCCGGCTCCGGCGCCTGGTTCGGTCTGCTGATCGGCCTGCTGATGGCGATCTTCGTGCCGATCGGCTTCCTGGGCACCGTGCTGGGCGCAGTCGTCTTCGGCGCCGTCTGGGGTGCGATCTTCGGTCTGATCGCCTTCGCGGCGCAGGGCCAGGACCGCAACTTCCACTCGCAGTCCACCATAAAGGCGAGCTCCTACACGGTCGAGGTCCCCTTCGACCGCGCCCGCGCCGCCCTGGACATCCTCAACAAGGGTCGCTGATCCGGCAAACCGGCCCAGCGCTCAGCTGACAGGCAGTTCCTCACCGAGGAACTGCCTCGTCTGCATCCAGGCCCGCTGCGCCGCCTCGGCGTGGTGCAGGGCGGGGTGGGGGTTGTCGAAGGCGTGCCCGGCGCCCTCGTGCAGCTCGAACCGCACCTGCTGCCGGGTGCCGCCGGCGGTGACGGCCTCGCGGATCTGCCCTACCTGCTCCATCGGGATGAAGGCATCGTCCGTGCCGAACAGGTGCAGGGAGGGCATGTCCACGGAGGCGGCCCGGTCCAGCAGCGTGGGCAGGGCGGAGCCGTAGTAGCTCACCAGCACCGCGGGTGCGCGGCCCTGCTCGCGCGCCGTGGCAGCGGCGGCGAAGGCGAGCCCGCCTCCGTAGCAGAAGCCCATGATCCCCACGTGTGCGGCATCGACCGCCTCGTGCCCGCGCAGCGCCTCGAGCGCCGCGACGGCATCGGCCTCCGCTCGCTCCCAGGGCAGCGCCTGGGTGAGTGCGATGCCCTCCCCGAGCCACGCCTCGACGTCCTCGCCGTCGGGCAGGCCCACCACCGGCGGGTCCAGACGGGCGAACAGCTGCGGGGCCAGCACCGCGTAGCCCAGCTCGGCCAGCTGCGCGCAGCGCTCCTGGATGTAATCGCTGAGCCCGAAGATCTCCTGCAGCACCACCAGACCGGGAACCGGTCGGTCGGCCCGAGCCCCGTTCGGGGGCAGCCACAGCAGGCCGGGCAGGTCACCGTCGTCGGTGGGGATCGGAAGCGTCGTCGCAGTCACGCCGCGAGCGTATCGCCAGGGCCGGGCGTGGGGCATACCCTTGGTTGGGCTGGCAGGACGGGCACCGGTGCCCGTGCCGTCGGCCCTGCGCCGTCAGCCGTCCGCGGCCGATGGACCCCGCTGCGTCCCATCCCCGTCCAGGAGCCGCCATGACCACTCTCGAGGAGCGCTGGAGCGCCGCCTATGCCGACGGGGTGCCCCGCCACGGCCTGGACTACCCCGAGGGTTCCCTGGTCGACGAGTTCGATCTGGCTACCCGCACCTGGGCCCAGAAGCCGGCCCTGGACTTCTTCGGCCGCCGCACCAGCTACCGTGAGCTCGCCCAGCAGGTCGAGGCCGTCGCCGGCGCGCTGCACACCCTCGGTGTGGGCCCGGGCTCCACCGTGGCGCTGCTGATGCCCACCTGCCCCCAGCACGTGGTCGCCTTCTACGCCGTGCTGGCCTGCGGCGGCACCGTGGTCGAGCACAACCCGCTGTACCCCGCCGTCGAGCTGGCCCCTATGTTCGCCGACCACCGGGCCGAGGTGGCGATCGTGTGGGACGCCGCCGCCGGCACCGTCCAGTCCCTCCCGCAGGAGGTTCGGCCCCGGGCGATCGTCGCCGTGAACCTGATCGAGCAGATGACGCCGGCCAAGCGGCTGCTGCTGAGCCTGCCGGTGAAGAAGGCCCGCGCTTCCCGCGATCAGCTCGCCAAGCCTGCACCCGAGGGCACCATCCCCTTCGGGGACCTGTTGCGCAGCAAGGCCCGCGCGCTTCGGGAGAACCGGCCCGGCCCCGAGGACGTGGCGCTGCTGCTGTACACCTCCGGCACCACGGGTGCACCCAAGGGCGTGCAGCTCAGCCACCGCAACCTGCTGGCCACCACCACGCAGTCCCGCACCTGGGTGACACCGCTGGTGCCCGGTCAGGAGGTGTTCATGGCCTGCCTGCCGCTGTTCCACGTGTTCGGCTGCTCGCTGTCCATGAACGCGGGGCTGACGGTGGGGGCGATGATCCACCTGATACCCAAGCCGGAGACGGGCCTGATCCTGGACGCGATCCGGCGCCGCACCCCCACCACCATGATCGCCGTGCCGCCCCTGTTCGAGCGACTGGTCGCCGGCGCGAAGGAGCGCGGCATGTCGCTGCAGGGCATCCGCACCGGGATCGCGGGGGCGATGCCCCTGCGCCCGGACCTGGTGGACGCCTGGGAGGAGGCCACCGGGGGGCTGCTGATCGAGGGCTACGGCCTGACCGAGTGCTCCCCGATCGTGGCCGGCAACCCGGTGGATGCCTCCCGCACCCCCGGCTCGATCGGCGTGCCCTTCCCCGACACGCACGTGCGCCTGGCCGACCCGGAGGACCTGGACCGCGACGTTCAGATCGGTGAGGCCGGGGAGATCCTGGTGAAGGGCCCCCAGGTGTTCTCCGGGTACCGCAACCGGCCCGAGGAGACCGCGGCCGCGTTCCACGACGGCTGGTTCCGCACCGGCGACATCGCGGTGGCGAGCGAGAACGGGTTCCTGAGCATCGTGGACCGCCTCAAGGAGATGGTGATCACCGGCGGGTTCAACGTGTACCCCTCGGAGGTGGAGGATGCGATCCGCGGCCACGAGGGCATCGACGACATCGCCGTGGTGGGCATGGTCGACGAGCTGGGCACTGAGGAGGTGGTCGCTGCGATCGTCACGCCCGATGGGCTGCTGCCGGACGTGGAGGCGCTGCGCCGCCGGCTCAAGGAGCGGCTCACCGCGTACAAGGTGCCGCGCCGCTTCCACGTGCTGTCCGAGCTGCCCCGCAACGAAATGGGCAAGGTGCTGCGCCGCGAGGTGCGCGCGACGCTCGAGGAGCTGGACCGGCGCCGCCACCGCGAGGACTGAGCAGCCCGGCGAGTTCGGGTTCCGCTGAGCCGCGCCCTCAGCTGAACAGCGCCGGTGCCTTCAGCTGAACAGCACCAGCACGTACAGTCCGAACACCATCAGGTGCGCGGCGCCGTGCATCGCGGTGACCCGCGGGGAGGTCGCCGTGACCGCAGTGAGCGCGAGGGTGATGCCCAGCAGCAGCAGGTTCGCCGCTGATTCGGCCAGCACCACCTGCTGGCCGGTGAGCAGGCCGATCACCAGCACGGTGGGGATCGTGAGGCCGACGGTGGAGACCAGTGCCCCGTGGCACAGGTTCACCACGCGCTGCGTCTCCCCGCCCAGGGCCGCGCGCACCGCGGTGATCGACTCCGGCGTGAACACGATCATTGCGATCAGCACCCCGGCCAGTGCCGCCGGTGCGCCGAGTCGGCCCAGGCCGTCGTCCAGCAGGGCGGCCAAGTCGTGGGACAGCAGCACGATCGGCAGCACCGTCACGATCAGCAGCGCGGTGCGCGCCAGCAGCTCGCTGCGGTGCGCGGTGATGACCGCGCCGATCGCGGGGCGCTGCTCGATGCTCGCGGTCTGCTGCTCGGTGCTCGCGGTCCGCTGTCCGGTGCTCGCGGTCCGCTGCCCGATGATCGCGCCGATGTCGGTCCCCGCGGGCGCGGCGACCTCCTGGAAGTCGGCGGCCTGCGCACCTGTCTGCCGCCACAGGAAGAACCCGTACAAGCCCACCGTCATCACCGCCACCGTCACCGCCTGGACGGAGGAGTAGGAGCCTGCGGTCCCGATCGCGGCCGGCAGCGCGAAGGCCGTGGTGCACAGCACCACCAACAGTGTGGTGTAGGCAAGGGCTCCGGTGCGGTTGGCCCGCAGGTCGCCGTGGCGGATCCCGCCCAGCAGCAGGCACACCCCCACGATCAGGTTCAGGATGATCATCGACACCGCCATCACCGAGTCCCGGGCGATGGTGGTGTGGTCACCGGGGCCCAGCATCACCGCGGCGATCAGCACCACCTCGATGGTGACGATCGACAGGGTCAGGATCAGCGTCCCGTACGGATCGCCCAGGCGGCGGGCGAGAGCTTCGGCCTCGTGGACCACCCCGAAGGAGCACAGCAGGATCACCGCGATGATCACGGCCAGCACGATGAGGAGCACGGGGCCGGCCACGGGTGGGGCGAGCAGGGGGCCGGCCGCGGCGAGGGCACCCACGGCACCCCAGCCGATCACCAGGCGGGCGATGGCCACAGGCGTGAGGACGCGACCGAAAGGGAAGGGCGACGGCATGCGGAGTGGGTCCTGTTCCGCGAGGCCGTCCTCGCTCGGGCTGGCCAGCCGGGTCGTCCCGGCCGGAGCGCCTGCTCAGCGGCGCCCCCTCACCGTAGACGATCCGTGGGGCGGGGGCATCCCTCGGTGAGGGATCTGACCAGGGTGAGCCGCTGCCCGCGGTGCGGTGCGCCCGGGGCCGTCCCTCTCAGATGTGGTCCTGGTCGTCGTCGCGAGGCCGGGTGTGCGGCTGCTCCTCCTCGCGCAGCTGCTCCTCGCGCACGGCGTCCTCGATGCGCTCGTCCTCGCCGCCGTCGCCGCGGCGCAGGCCGATGGCGGCCCCGAGGGCCAGGCCCAGGATCACACCCAGTACGAAGCCCACGATCAGACTGTCGAACCAGATCATCCCGACGGAGATCCCCAGGACCAGGCCGATGGGCAGTCCGAAGGGCAGCCAGGTGGCGTCGAAGGAGCGACGCGTGTTCGCGGCCATGGGTTCTCCGTTCGTGGACAGGACCGCAGGGGAGTGCGGCGGCCCGTCCACGCTATCCCCTCTCGGTGGCCCCGGTGGTGAGATGGAGGTGCGCCTGGCCCTGCTGGGCGTCGTCGAGGTTTCCACGGGGCGGCATCATCGTGACTCCGTTGTCTCGCACAGTGCCGCGAACTGCCGACGGTGCCCCCGGCAGGATTCGAACCTGCGACACCCGCTTTAGGAGAGCGTTCCGGGGGCTTTAGCTACCTGCAGCAAATCTGAACGCAATGCTCAGGAGAGTTGTGGGTGTTGGTCGACGTTGTGCAGTGCTACCGGTTCTCGGAGCTGCTGCGTACCCACTGCGTACCCCGTCACTCGCCTTTCGCCCGCTTCCGCCGCCGCTTCCGTGACGGTAGGAACAGGCCAGCGATGATGTCGACCACGATGTCGATGACGATGCTCATGCTGTGATGTTAGGGGGTCGTCGGACGAGGGTCGGAGGCGAGGACTTGCCTGACACGGCTCGAGCCGGCGGCAAGAGAGCGGAGGTCAGGATCGATGAGGCCCAGGACCGCGTAGGCGTCCGTGAGCCGGGCCGGGACGTTTACCTCGAGCAGGGGCTCCATGTGGGCGACACGGTTACGGAGCAGGTGAAGGCGGCTGACCCGGTCGGCCAGGACCAGGCCGTCGGGGTCGGCCTGGGTGTCCAGGTGGGGGAAGCCGTTGATTAGCGCTTGTTCCCAAAGGACTCTCTTGGCTCCGTACTTCGCGGAGTTGGTGTTCGCGATTGGCAGTAGTGCGGTTAGCGTCCCAAACGTCATCTGCGCGAGGAGATCGTCGTGGGTGAGGGCTGCGTGTCTCCTCGGGTGGGACGATGACCTGGAGGCTCTGGCATTCTCGGCGTTCCGCTGCAACTTGCCTACGGTGTTAGCGTTGATGAGCGTGCTCAGTGGGCTAGGTCGGCCTGTGATGAGCCACTCCGGCGAGTGCGCTCCGCTCTGTGCTGGCACCCACTGTCG
Organism: Brachybacterium sp. p3-SID1565; assembly: GCF_025143785.1. NCBI lineage: Bacteria > Bacillati > Actinomycetota > Actinomycetes > Micrococcales > Dermabacteraceae > Brachybacterium > Brachybacterium sp. p3-SID1565. Next base: position 19,088 of record NZ_JAMBDS010000032.1, on the reverse strand, counting down.
GAGCTGCGCGTCGAGGGCGTTGCGTAGCCCGATCTCGACCAGTGCTAGCACCTCTTGGAAGGCGGCGGCGAGGCGGAGGTTCCACAGGTACAGGTCGATGGCCTTGCGCGGGTCGCCCTGGACGGCTGCGGTGTAGGTGAGGAGTCGCGCCGGGTGAAGGCATGCGGCGATGGCGGGGGCGGTCGTCGCCTTGGGAGCCATCGTGCTCGCTTCCGTTGAAGGTAGTGGAGTCTGTTTGCATGTGCCAGCTCGTGCTACTGTAGTGGGCAATACGAGGACAAGGTCCCTCGTCATACATGGAGATCCCCCCGGTGCCCTCGAGGTGCCGGGGGTTCTTCGTTTGCTGGTCCGGTGCCAGTGCCTCGGGACGCGTCCGGTCCCTGGTTTACCCCTGAACGGGGGAGGACCTTGCACCTGCCCGCCCGGGGGCCGCTCAGTACATAATCCGGGCCGGGTTGCCGTCGACACGTCGGAAGCCGAGCCGATTCACAGAGTCGGTGACGTGGGGTGCGTCGCTTGCGCGATCGTCCGGGATGTACGCGATCAGCTCAGCGAGCTTCAGGTCGTAGGCGGAGATGAACCGGTCGCCGTCTCGGCCCCGTTCAGGTGCGGGGAACGATGCGCGAAAGTGCCCCCGGCAGGATTCGAACCTGCGACACCCGCTTTAGGAGAGCGGTGCTCTATCCCCTGAGCTACGGAGGCGGGGCGGCGGGTCCATCCGGTCGGGACCGCCATCGGCCCTGCGCGAGGGCCTGGGACATCGTAACGCCCCGTGGGAGGATTGCCCCATGGCGAGCGATGACGACCACATCACCGGCCCGACGGTGGCGATCGTGCTGGCCGGAGGCGGCTCCACCCGCATGGGCGGGGTGGACAAGACCCGTCTGCCGGTGGCCGGGGTCGCGGCCCTGGAACGCGTGCTGCGCTCCGCCCCTGCGGATCACCTGATCGTCGTCGGCCCCGAGCAGGACGACGCCGCCGGGCTGCACGAGCGTCACGGAGCCCGCTTCGTACGGGAAGATCCTCCCGGCTCCGGGCCCCTCGCGGCGCTGGCCAGGGGAGTGGAGGAGGCCCAGCGCCTCCTCGCTGAGAACGCGCCGTCCAGCGCTGACCGTGAGCAGCTCCGTACCGCGCACGAGCGGCCCGTCGAGGAGCACGCGCCCGCCGCAGCTGGCGCCCGCATCCTGCTCCTCGGCGGGGACATGCCGCTGCTGCGCACCGAGACCCTCGAGTCCCTGCGTGACCGCGATCCCTCCGGCACCCGCGTGGTGGCACTGGAGGCCGATGGTCGCACTCAGTTCCTCTGCGCCGCCTGGCCGCTCGCCCGGCTGCGGGCCGCCCTCGATGCCGTGGCCGGCCCGGGCGGTGACTGGGCGGACCTCAGCCTGCGCCGCCTCTATGCGGATCTGGGGCCTGATGAACTGGTCGCCCGTCCCGCCGTCGGAATGGAGGGAGCGGACATGGACACCCCCGAGGACCTCGACCAGGTGCGCCGCAGTGCCGGGCCCCGCATCGCGGTGGCCCAGGTGCGCATCAGCGAGGACGTCGAGGAGAACCTGCAGAGCCTGCGCCGCGCCGTCGCCGAGGCGACCATGCGCGGGGCCCGGGTGCTGCTGCTGCCCGAGGCCACCCTCACTCCTTTCGGCACCGACCTGCGCGAGGCAGCCGAGCAGCACCATCCCCGCTTCGAGGCCCTCGTCGAGCAGCTCGCCGCGCAGCACGACCTGGTGATCGTGGCAGGCACCTTCACCCCTGCTGACGGGGACCGCGTGCACAACACCGTCATCGCACGCGGGCCCGGCGTGCGCGCCGACTACCGCAAGATCCACCTGTTCGACGCCTACGGCGCGCGAGAGTCCCAGACCGTCGCCCCCGGCAGCGAGCTGGTCACCATCGAGGTGGACGGCACCCCCCTGGGCATCGCCACCTGCTACGACGTGCGCTTCCCCGAGCAGTTCACGGCCCTGGCCCGCCGCGGCGCACAGGCCATCCTGCTGCCGATCGCCTGGGCCGAGGGGCCCGCCAAGAGCGAGCAACTGAGGCTGCTGCTGCGCGCCCGGGCGCTGGACTCCACCTGCGCGATCCTCGCCGCCGACCAGGCTCCCGACCCGCACTACCGGGGACGCGCGCCGCGCGGCATCGGCGAGAGCGCCGTGATCTCCCCCCTCGGGCAGGTGCGCGCCGAACTGGGCCGCGAGGAAGGCATGCTGGTGGTGGATCTGGACCTGGCTGAGATCGCGCAGGCGCGGCTGGCGCTGCCCGTCCTCGAGCACGGCCGCGCCGCCGCGGCGGCATTGAAGGAGCCGCCCAGCCCGTCGGCGTAGCCTGGCCGGGTGCGCACCTCCACCCTCTCCCGCCCCGCCCCGCCGACCGCCGCCGCGCCTCGCGCGCTGTTTGCCCTGCTCGCCGCCATGACGATGGCGGCGGTGATGCTGCTGGGGCCCGTGCCCGCCCACGCGCACGACACGCTGATCTCCTCGGACCCGGCCGACGGCGCGACCCTGGAGGCATCCCCTGAGCAGATCACCCTCACCTACTCCGCGGACGTGCTCGAGGTGAGCCCCGTGGTCCAGATCAGCCCGGGTGGCGACGGGGAGCCCATCGTGCTCGAACCCGTGATCGACGGCCCCACCGTGACAGCGCAGATCACCGAGCCCCTTCCCGCCGGGACCCACACCGCCCAGTGGCGCGTGGTCTCCTCCGACGGCCACCCCATCGAGGGCTCCATCACCTTCACCGTCGAGGGTGAGCCGGGTGCCAGTGGCGCAGGCTCAGGCGAGGAGGACCCCGCGCAGACAGACGGTGAGAGCGACGAGGGCGAGGCCGGTGCGATGGAGTCCGAGGACGCCCAGCAGGCCGAGGACGCCCAGCAGGCGGAGGACACCGACGCCCAGGACGGCGCCGATGCAGAAACCGCCGGGAGCGACACCGCCGACGGCACCACCCAGGAGCAGGGGACCTCGACCACGCCGCTGCTGCTCGGCGTGATCGCCGTGGCTGTGCTGGGCGTGGCCCTCGCCTCCTTCTTCGCCCTGCGCCGCCGCTGAGGGAGGGGCGCCCCCGAGCACGCCGGGGCCGCAAGCCGGCTGGCCGGTGACACCGCGCAGCTGCCCGCACGGGACAGAACGACGCCCCCGGCACCGCTCGGTACCGGGGGCGTCGTGGTCCGTTCTCAGACGGTCACTTCTGCTGCTGGTCCTTGTCGGCCGCGGCGTCGTCCGCGCCGCCGCCGAGGCGGTCGCGCGCCGCGTCGGAGCCCTTCTCGACGTGCTGGTCGTACTGGTCCGGGGTGCGGTCGGTGACGTGCTTGGTGCCCTGCTCGAAAGCCTGGTCGACCTTGTCCGGGTTCTTCTCCGCGTGATCCTTGGCCTTGTCGAAAGCATTGTTCAGCGAATCGCCGATGCCCATGGCGTTCTCCTCTCGCGTCGGTCGCCGTCCCCGACCGGGGCGGCACCGCCACCGTAGATCCGGGATCGTGTCCCCCACCACTGAGACCGCGGATTCGAACCGAAACTGAACGATCCCGCCCGATCGGGCCCGAGATCGGCGCATCTCGCGCAATACTGACTGCGTGAACGTGAGCGCGCCCGGTCCCCGCCCCCTGCCCGGATCTTCGGGGTCCGCTGCGTCTGCCGCGTCCCCGTCCAGCGCGTCGGCCTCTGCCACCACGGCCCGGGACAAGTCGGCCCGCTGGGACCACGTGCTGACGCTGCTGTCCCAGGCCAAGCGATTGAGCGTCGGTGAGGTCGCCGCCGAGCTGGGGATCAGCGAGTCCACGGTGCGGCGCGACTTCGTGGAGATGGAGCGTGCCCAGCTGGCCCGCCGCACCCACGGCGGGATCGTCGCGGTGGACGTCGCCTACTCGCTGGCCACCGCCCCGCGCAGCTCCGACCAGGCTGCCGCCGAAAGGGAGCTCGTGGCCACGCACGCCGCCTCCCTGGTCGTGCCCGGCCAGATCATCGGGTTCAACGGCGGTCGCACCACCACCTCCACCGCCCGCCGTGCCGTGGCGCGGCCCGACATCGACTCGCGCGACGGCCGCCCGGGCCTGACCGTGGTGTGCGCCGCGCTGAACATCGCCACCGAGACCGTGCTGCGACCGGCCGTGCGCACCGTGGTGCTGGGTGGCGTGGCCGAGCCCTACTCCTTCGAGCTCACCGGCCCCCTGGCCACCGCCACCATGCGGGACCTCTGGCTGGACACCATGTTCGTGGGCACCGTCGGCCTCGACGTCCACGCCGGCCTGACCTGCAACTCCGATGCGGAAGCGGGGGTCACGCGGATCATGATCGGCCACTCCCGCCGCGTGGTGGGCCTGGCCACGGCCGAGAAGATCGGGCACCGTGCGCTCGCCGGCATCTGTCCCATCTCCGCACTCACCGACCTGGTGATCGCCGGGCCCGTCACCCCGGAGCTGCGCGAGCACCTCGAGGAGTCCTCAGTGCGCCTGCACGAGGTGTGAACACGGCACTCGCGCCGAGCGCGACCCCGCTGTGAGGCACGCCTGACGCCCCCTACGGCACGCCTGCGCCTGCCTGTGGCGCGACCCCGGTAGCGTTGCGGACTATGTGGAGATTCCTGCGCGGGAAGAAGAGCCCCGACCCGTCGGCCCCGCCTGCCGGCCGCCGCGACGACGCCCCGGCGGCGACCCGCGGCAGCACCCGCGCCCCCTCCGCCACGGGTGATGCCCACGGCGACGGCACGTCCGTCCCGGCCGCCGGACCCCACAGCGCCGACGCCCCCGGCGCCGCCCACCACGGTGCGCACCTGGCCGAGCGGCGACGCGCCGGCGGTGAGCCCCCGCGCCACCCCGGGGTCGATGTCGTGGTCGAGCAGCGCCTGGGCGGGGCCGATGCCGGCACCGCCCCCGAGCAGGACGAGGACTCTCTTCCCCGGCTCCCGCGCGAGCACCGCCCCCTCAGCCGCGAGGACGTGGTGTCCGATGCCCTGGACCGCTGGCGCCAGCAGATCACCGGCGGTGAGACCGCGCCTTCCTTCCTCACCCAGATGCGCGCCGGCACCACCTTCCTGGACCTCACCCATTCCCACCCCTCGGGCCTTGCGCAGCTGCTGGCCGGGCGGGGCCCCACCCGGCTGTCCTCGCTGGTGCGGGAGGTGGGCGCGCTGGCAGATGCACGCGCCCATGCCCGCACCCTGCGGGAGATCGCGGAGCGTCACGCCGAGGAGGTGGGCCTGACCACCTGCCACCTGGGCATCGGCGAGGCCACCTGGCACCCGGAGGACGGCTCCGAGCCCGTGCACGCACCGGTGCTGGTACGGCCCATCACCCTGCGCCTGCGCGGCAACGCCCGCGAGGACGTCGACCTCGACCTCGACGCCACCGCAGATCTCAACCCGGTGCTGCTGCGCGCCCTGCGCGAGGCCGGCGTCGCGGTCGATGCCCGAGCTCTCCTGGCCACCACCGACAGCACCCACGGCTTCGACCCCAACCCGGTGCTGGACGCCTTCCGCGCCCTCGGCCAGCCCCTGCCGGGCTTCCGCATCACCCACGCGCTGGTGGTCGGCAACATCATGGACGCCGCCGGTTCGGTGGGGGAGGACCTCGCCTCCGACCTGGGCGACTGGGCGAGCAGCCCCGTGGTGGCCGCACTCGCCGGCCACGGGCCCGCACGGGACGAGGTGCGGGCCGGAGTCCGGGAGCAGGAGGAGGGCCACCAGGACCAGGACGACACCCTTCGGCGGGACCCGGGCCGGGATGCTCCGGAGCAGGACGACCCGGATCTGGACGTGCTGGTCCCGGAGGACGAGCTGGTCGCGGCCGTGGACCCGGACCACCGGGAGGCACTCGCCCACGTGCTGGCCGGCAAGCACCTGGCGATCGCGGCGCCCCCCGGCGCGGACACCCTCGACCTGGTGGTGGACCTGGCCGAGGAGCTCAACGCCCGCGGCCGCAGCGTGCTGGTGGTCTCCCAGCGCCGCCGCAACCTCGCCCAGCTCACCGCCAGCGCCGAGCAGCGGGGCATCGACGAGCTGCTCTTCGACCTCTCCCCGGATCCGTCCCTGCAGCGCAACGCCTCCGCCTCCCTTCTGCGCAGCCTGCGGAGGGCAGGAACCTTCGGCCTGGGAGCCGAGGACTCCGCCGCCGAACCGGAGGAGCTCACCCGCACCCGCGAGATCCTCACCGGCCACGTCGAGGCCATGCACCGGATCCAGCAGCCATGGGGTGCCTCCGCCCACGATGCGATCTCCGCGCTCGCGGCACTGACCCGCCAGCGGCCCGCGCCGCGCACCACCGTGCGGCTGCGCTCGGACGTGGCCGCCCAGATGATCGGCCAGGAGCGCGAGAGGTACGCCTCCGCCCTGCGCGAGGCGGCGACCGTGGGCGTGCTCAGCACCGGCCCGGAGACCACCGCCTGGTACGGGGCGCCCATCAGCTCCGACACCCAGGCCGAGCGCGCCGCCGCCCTGGTCGACGAACTGCGGGAGGGCATGCTGCCCCAGCTGCACCGCGCCGCCACCGCGACCGGGGAGAGGATCGGACTGCGCCCCGTCGACTCCCTCGACGAGTTGCTGGGGCGCCTGTCGATGCTGGAGCGCGTGCGCGGCGTGCTCACGATCTTCCAGCCGGCCGTGTTCCGTGCCGAGCTCGCCGACCTGGTGGCCGCCACCGGAGACAAGACCTGGCGCGCCGAGAACGGCGTCACCATGGGGTGGGGAGTGCGGCGCCGACTGCGCAAGGAGGGCGAGGCGCTGCAGCGCCCGGCCTCCCTCACCACGGACCTGCACCGCGACCTGATGGACGCGCGCCGGGTGCGGGACTCCTGGCGGCAGGTCGCCCAGGAGGACTCCGTCCTCCCCTCCGTCCCCGAGAACCTCGATCAGGTGCGCTCCACCGCCCAGCACGCCCAGCGGATCCTCGATGAGCTCTCCGTGCTGCTGGACGGCACCGAGGCCGGTCACGCCCTGGCCCGCACCCCCTTCGAGCAGCTCCAGCAGCGCCTGGACGCCCTGGACCGCGACCGCGACGACCTGGAGACCCTGCCGCGTCGCACCGAGCTGCTGCGCCGCCTGGACTTCGATGGGCTCGGTGAGCTGGTGGAGGACCTGCGCACCCGCCGCGTACCGGCCGTCCACGTCACCAGCGAGCTGGACCTGGCGTGGTGGCGCAGTGTGCTGGAGTTCATCGCCGGCGCGGAGCCCACCATCTCCCAGTACGACGGCACCTCCCTCTCCCAGGTCGCCGAGCGGTTCCGGCGCCTGGACGCCGAGCACCTGGCCGGCTCCTCCGCCCGCGTCCACGCCGCTGCCGACGAGGTGCGGGTGCGCACCATGAAGGCCTACCCCGACACCTCCCGGGCGGCGATCGCCGAGCTGGCCCGGGCCTCCACCGTCTCCATCCGGGACCTCTCCGCCAAGTACGAGGACATCCTGTTCCGCTCGCGCCCCACCTGGCTGGCCTCCCCGTACCTGGTGCCCCAGGTGATCCCGCGCGGCCGTCACTTCGACGTGGTGATCGTGGCCGACGGCGGGCGGCTGCCCACCGCTGCGGCGCTGCCGTCGATCGTGCGAGCAGCCCAGACCGTGGTGGTCGGTGACCCGCTGGAGTACGGAGGGGACCAGCAGCCCAGCCTGCTGGACGACATGCTGCGGATCGCCACCCACGTGGAGCTGGGGCGGGACGACCGCCCCGCCGCCGAGGGGCTCCGCGCCTTCGCCCAGCGCCGCGCGTTGGTGCGCGAGGTGCAGGCCGTGCCCAGTCCGGTCGCCTCCGAACCGGACCGCCTGGTGCTGGTGGAGAACGGGCGCGGTCCGGTCACCGCCGGCATGGAGTACGTGGAGAGCACCGAGGGTGAGCTGCGCCGGGTCACCGACCTGGTGATCGAGCACGCCCGCAGCCGCCCGGAGCGGTCCCTCGCGGTGCTCACCTTCACCGAGGAGCATGCCCGGCGCCTGATGGAGCGGATCATGCAGACCGTCGCGGTGATCCCGGCACTGCGCGGCTTCTTCGACCCTGCCGCCAAGGAGTTCTTCACCGTGCTGCCGGCCGCCCACGCCTCGAGCATCGTGCGCGATGACGTGATCGTCTCGGTGGGCTTCGGCCGCACCCCGCACGGACGCCTGCTGCACCGCTTCGGCCCACTGTCGGAGGCCGGGGGCCGCAAGGCCCTGGCCACCGTCATCACCCGAGCGCGGGGTCGCACCACCGTGGTCTCCTCGATCGATGTGCAGGACCTGGACCCCGCGCGTCTGCGCTCCGACGGCGCCCGGGATCTGCGCGCCATGCTCTGGGTGCTGCGCGGCGGGGCCGACGTCGAGGTGGTGCCGCAGGTGGCGGCCCTGACCGGAAGCGATCAGGTGACCCCAGCGCAGCCCGTACCCGCACCCGCACCCGCACCCGCACCCACACCCGACCCGACTCCCGACCCCGACGCCGCGGCCGAGCCGGCGCCGGAGGCCGCGCACAGCAGCCCCGACGAGGCCGAGACGTCGATGCCCGCACAGGCCCCTGATGGCGGCCGTGCCGAGGGGGCGGAGATGTCCGACGAGGACTTCGACGCCGCCCTCGAGGCCGCCCTGGCCCGCAAGTCCACCGGCGACACCGCAGCGCTCGATGCCACCGCCGAGGATGAGTCGGGTCCCGGGCCGCAGGCGGCGGCAGTCGACAGCTCGTCCGAGGCCGCGGCCGACGCCGAGGAGGAGGGCACGGCGGAGCAGCCAGCGGACGACGCCGCACAGGAGCCCGTCGACAGCGCCGCGCAGGAGCCCGTCGACAGCCCGGCCGGGGAGCTGGAGACCGATGCCCTGGTGAGGGACCTCGCCGATCGTCTCTGGCGGCTGGGACTCGTGGTGGAGAGCGACTTCGGGCCCACCTCGGACCGCATCGAACTGGCCCTGGGCCACCCCGAGCTGCCCGGCCGCCTGCTGCTGGCCGTGGACACCGACGGCTCCCGCTACGTGGGCACCGCCAGTCAGCGCGAGCGCGACCGCCTGCGCGCCGAGCGACTGGAGGAGGCAGGCTGGGCCACCGAACGGGTGTGGTCCTGGGCGCTGTTCATCGACCCCGACGGGGAGGCCGAGCGGATCCGCCGCGCCGTGGAGCGGGCCCTGCGCCTGGTGCAGACCGACGAGCAGGCCGATGCCCTCACCGGTGTGGGCACCGTGCGCCACCGCCTCCCGCGGCCGCAGATCCCCGCCGGGCACCCGCTCTCGTTCTACTCCAGTGAGGACTTCGACGCGGTGGTGGAGTACATCTGCTCCGACGGCCGTGCCCGCCTCGAGGAGCACCTGGCCACGGAGGTGCGCAGCTTCCTGGGCTTTGAGCAGCGCTCCGTGCTGCTGGACGTGTCCGTCTCCAGCGCGATCCGCCGCTACCAGGAGCGGCAATGAGCACCGAGCGCCCCGGGGGAGGGGAGCACCGGCCTCGGCGCGGGCCGGTGGTGATCTCCTCCCTCACCGGCAAGCCGATGGAGTGGGATCCCGATGCGGGCACGACGCGTGACCCGGGCGCGTCGGCCGGCGCGGGTTGCCCCCGCGCCACCGGCAGCGCTTCGGACCGGCGGCGACCGATCCTCCCGGACCGTCTGGACGAGGACCAGTCGGAGCCGGGTGCCGATGAGTCCAACGACGCCCGCATCGCGGGTGATGTGCCTCCCCACTGGGGCCGCGGCCGCTGACCCCCGGCCACCCGAGACGTACGCTGGAGCGATGACCGAGAGCGCGGCCACCACGACCACCACGGCGACGTCCCCCTCCCCGCAGGAGACCGTCCGCGGGCCACGCCACCGCAACGTCCTCGGCAATGCCGCTCGCGGCGCGCTGATCGGCCTGGTGGAGACCATCCCCGGTGTCAGCGGCGGCACCGTAGCCCTGGTCACCGGGATCTACGACGAGCTGATCGATTCCGGCCACCACCTCACCTCCGCGGTGCGGCGCCTGGTCACCGGGCCTGACCGCCGCCAGGGTGTCCGCAACGAGCTCCGGGCGGTGCCCTGGGTGCTGGTGGTGCCGCTGATGATCGGCATGGCGCTGGCCGTGCTGCTGGTTGCCGGTCCCATGGCCCACCTGGTGGAGACCAGTCCCCAGCTGATGCGGGCCCTGTTCTTCGGCCTGGTGCTGGGCAGTGTGCTGGTGCCGATCAAGCTCTCCGGCGGCGCCTGGCGCGCGCCCGAGCTGGCACTGTTCGCCGCCGGTGCCCTCGGAGCGTTCGTGGCCACCTCCCTGCCCGGGACGGCCCTCGAGCCGAGCCCGTGGGTGATCGCCCCTGCCGCCGCGATCGCCGTGTGTGCCCTGGTGTTGCCGGGCCTGTCCGGCTCGTTCATCCTGCTCACCCTGGGTCTCTACCAGCCCACGCTGCGCGCGGTCGATGCGCTGGACATCGGCTACATCGCCTGGTTCGGGCTGTGGGCGCTGGTGGGGCTGGTGGTGATCGTGCGGATCATGCGCGTGCTGCTGGTGCGGCACCACCGCGGCACCATGGTGGTGCTGGCCGGTCTGATGATCGGAGCCCTGCGCACCCTGTGGCCCTGGCAGGACGCCGGCGGAGGCCTGCTGGCACCGGAGGCGAACTGGCCGCTGCTGATCGCCACGGCGATCGGCGGAGTGGTCCTGGTGCAGCTGCTGGTGCTGATCGAAGGGCGCACCATCGACCGCGATCGGGACACGGGCGGCGGTGGCGACCCCTCCGCGATCACACCCGCTGGATCCTGAACCCCTCCGCCGGCTCCGGTTCCTCGGGCTCCGTGCGCGGTGCTGCTCCCGAGACCGGCCACTACCCTGGGATCCATGACGGACAGCACCACGCCCCGGACCACGGCCCGCCCCGATGCAGCCACCGCCGATGCAGCAGCTGGGGACGCAGCAGCCCCGGTTGCGTCATCCCGTTCTGACGGTGCCGAATCCGAGGCCCCCGGTCACGACCTCGCGGACCTCACCATCGTGGTGATCGGGGCGGGCAACATGGGCGGCCCCGTGGTGCAGGCGTTCCTCGCCTCCGGGGCCGATGCCGGCACGGTGCTGATCTCCAATTCCACCCCGGACAGCAGTGCCCGCGCCGCCCAGGAGCTCGGCGCGACCGCTGTCGAGGACCGCGCCTCCGCGCTGCGCGAGGCCGACGTGGTGGTCCTCGGCGTCAAGCCGTACCAGATCGTGGAGCTCACCTCGGAGATCGCCGAACTGATCCGCGAGGACGCCATCGTGATCTCCCTGGCCGCCGGGATCACCCTGCAGGCCATCGAGGACGTGCTGCCGGCGGGCCACCCCGTCGTGCGGGCGATGCCCAACACCCCCATCTCCGTGGGGGAGGGCGCCGTTGGGCTGATGCGTGGCAGCGCCGTCACCGAGTCGCAGCACGCGCTGGTGCGTGCCCTGTTCGCGCAGGCCGGGGTGGTCGAGGACATCACCGAGGAGCAGGTCCACGCCTTCATCGGCGCCGCGGGCTCGCTCTCGGCCTTCACCTTCTCCCTGATCGAGGCGATGACCGACGAGGCCGTGCGGCTGGGACTGAAGCGCGATCTGGCTGACCGCCTGGTGCAGCAGACCGTGCGCGGCGCCGCCACCATGCTGATGCGGACAGGTCAGCACCCCGCGGTCGCCAAGAACGGGGTGTCCAGCCCCGGGGGTACCACCGTCGAGGGCCTGGCGGTGATGGAGCGCCAGGGCGTGCGCCCCGGCATCGCCGCGGCCATGCAGGCCGCCGCCGAGCGCTCACGCGAGCTCACCGGGGAGTGAGGTTCACGGACGGGTGGAGAACCGCTCGATCAGGTCGGTGTGCCCCGAGACGATCAGCAGGTCGTGCTGGGTCACGATGGTCTCCGGCGTGGCGTAGGTGAAGTCCCGGCCCGGGGACTTCACACCCACCACGGTCACGCCGTAGGTGGCGCGGATGTCCGACTGCGCCAGCGTGTAGCCCTGGGTCTCACGCGGGGGCCGCATCTTCACGATCGCGAAGCCGTCGTCGAACTCGATGAAGTCCAGCAGACGGCCGTTGACCAGGTGGGCCACGCGACGGCCGGCGTCGGCCTCCGGGAACACCACGTGATGGGCGCCGATCCGCTCCAGGATCTTGCCGTGCGAGGAGGAGATCGCCTTCGCCCAGATCACCGGCTTGCCCAGGTCCACCAGGTTCGCGGTGATCAGCACGCTGGCCTCCAGGGAGGTGCCCACGCCCACCACCGCCACGGAGAACTCCGCGGCACCGATCTGTGCCAGGGACTCCATCTGGGTGGCGTCGGCCTGCACCACGTGGGTGAGGCGGCCGGAGTACTCCTGCACCAGGTCGTCACGGGTGTCCACGGCGAGCACGTCGGTGCCCAGCTCCTCGAGGGTCAGGGCGATCGAGGCGCCGAACCGACCCAGGCCGATCACCAGCACTCCGCTGTCGTCGCGTTCTCTGCGAGGCACGTCTCCTCCTTCGTCGGCCGCCACAGTCTAGGTCCGTGCCGGACTCCTGCGTGATCAGCCCACCACCGGGCGCTCGTGCGGCAGGCGCACCATCCGCGAGCGCTGCCGCAGTGCCAGCGCCGCCCCCAGGGTCATCGGGCCCAGGCGCCCCACGTACATGCACACGATGATCACGTACTTCGCTGGGCCGGAGAGATCCGGGGTGATGCCGGTGCTCAGGCCCACGGTGCCGAAGGCGGAGAGCGCCTCGAACAGGGTCTGGTCCAGGGTGAAGGGGGTGATGCGCAGCAGCGCGAAGGTGGCCGCGAACACCACCGCCGCGCTCATCACCAGCACGCCGATCGCCTGCCGGATCGTCTCCTGCGGGATGCGCCGGCCGAAGGCCTCCACATCGGGGTTGCCACGGATCTCCGCCCAGATCGACAGCACCAGCAGCGCGAAGGTGGTCACCTTGATGCCGCCGCCGGTGGAGCCCGAACCGCCGCCGATGAACATCAGCAGGTCGATGAACAGGCGCGACTCACCGGTCATCTGGCCGATGTCCAGGGTGGCGAAGCCCCCGGAGCGCGGCATCACCGAGGCGAAGGCCGCCGCCAGCAGCTTGGTGCCCACCGAGTGTTCACCCAGGGTGGCCGGATTGGACCACTCCATCAGCAGCAGCCCCAGCCAGCCGGCCACCAGCAGGATCCCCGAGGTCGCGAGGGTGAGCTTGGAGTGCAGGGACCAGCGGCGGGGCGTGCGCCAGGCGCGGGCCACCGCCAGGATCACCGGGAAGCCCAGCGATCCCACCGCGACCGCGAGGCCCACCGGAACGGTGAAGAACGGATCGGCCAGGTACTGCGCGGTGCCGGCCGCCTCGGGGACGAACCCCGCGTTGTTGAACGCGCTGATCGCGTAGAACAGCCCCAGGAACAGCGACTCGCCCAGGCCGTGCTCGGTGACGATCATGTACGGCGTCAGCGCCACGAAGGTGGCCGCCTCGAAGGCGGTCGAGGTGATCACGATGGTGCGCAGCACCCCGCCCACCTCGGCCAACTGCTCGGCGCGGGTCTCCCGCGCCGCGATCAGGCGCTGCGCGAGCCCCATCGACCGCAGCACCGACAGTCCCAGCAGGGAGGCCAGGGTGAGCACGCCCAGCCCGCCCACCTTCATCGCGATCATGATGACCACCAGCCCGAAGGTGGACCAGTGGGTGCCGGTGTCCACGGTCACCAGGCCCGTCACGCAGATCGCGGAGACAGCGGTGAACAGGGCGTCCACGAAGGGGGTGCGCTGCCCGTCGGCCGCGGCGATCGGCAGTGACAGCAGCGCGGTGAACACGCCGATCATGGCGGTGAACACGATCAGCAGCAGGCGCGCGGGGGAGGAGCGTCCCAGCTCCTCGAAGAACTCGCTGATCGCGCGCCGCCAGCGGGCATTGCGCGACATGGGCGGCAGATGGCTCGGGGTGCCCGTCACGCGAACGGCCATGGCACCTCCTGCTGGTCTTCGGGGCCCGCGCAGCTGCGCGCCCTCGTCGCGGCGCAGTCTACGTCCGCATCCGGCCTGCGCTGGGTACGCTTCGGGGCATGCTGGCAGACGACGCGCCGCCCACCACCACTGCGGATTCCTGCGCGGTGGTGTGGGACGAGGGGTTCTGCCGCTACGACTTCGGGCCCTACCACCCCATGTCCCCGGTGCGCCTGACCCTCACCCTCGACCTGGCGCGGGCGGCCGGACTGCTGGATCGTCCCGGCGTCGAGGTGATCGAGGCGCCGGTGGCGAGCCAGGAGCAGCTGGCCACCGTGCACGAGCGCCCCTACATCGAAGCGGTACGGCGCGCCTCCACCCCGCTGCTGCTGGAGGCGCACGACGAGCTGATCGGCGTGGGCATCGGCGGGGACGACGTCCCTGCCTTCCCCGGCATGCACGAGGCCTCGGCCCAGATCGTCGGCGGCTCGATCGCGGCGATCGACGCGATCCGCTCGGGCCGCGTCGCCCGCGCGGTCAACGTGGCCGGCGGCATGCACCATGCCCGTCCCGGCCGGGCCTCCGGGTTCTGCGTGTACAACGACGCGGCGATCGCCATCCGCCACGCCATCGACGAGGGCGAGCCGCGAGTGCTGTACGTCGACGTGGACGTCCACCACGGCGACGGCGTGGAACGGGCCCTGTGGGACGAGCCCCGGGCCGTCACCGTCTCCATCCACGAGAGCGGGGAGCACCTGTTCCCCGGCACCGGCTTCGTGCAGGACACCGGCGGTGCGGGTGCGCTGGGCTCCGCGATCAACGTCCCTCTGCCGCCCCGCACCGATGCCGACGGCTGGGTGCGGGCGATCCGCGCCACGGTGCCCGCGCTGGCCCGAGCGATCCGCCCCACCCTGCTGGTCACCCAGCACGGAGCGGACACCCATCGGGTGGACCCCCTGGCCGACTTCACCGTCTCCCTGGAGGCGCAGCGCGCGGTGATGGTGCTGATGCGCGAGATCGCCGACGAGGTGTGCGAGGGCCGCTGGCTGGCCCTGGGCGGCGGCGGGTACGCGGTGGTGGACGTGGTGCCGCGCTCCTGGGCGCACCTGATCGCGGTGGCCACCGGTGACCCGGTGGACCCCGATCAACCCCTGCCGCAGGCCTACCTGAACGCGGAGGCCCGCGCGCGACTCGAGCACGGGCTCACCCCGGAGCCGGCGATCCGCACCTTCGGGGACGGCAGGCCGCTGGCCGTGCGCGACTGGGAATCCGGCTTCGATCCGGAGGATCCTCTGGACCGAGCGGTCCAGGCCGCCCGCCGGGCCGCCTTCCCCGAATGGGGCCTGGACCCGTTCCACGACTGACGACCACGGCGGATCGGTGCCCGGCCCTCGCCGAGCATCCGTCGCGGGAGGGACACCTGCCACAATGAGCCCGTCACATCACCGTCCCGACGGGGGAACCATGAACGACCGGGGATCCATCACCACGGAGCAGCCCACCGTGCTCGGCACCTTCGCCGAGGACCTGCGCTCCTTGGAGCTCCCGTTGCCCATCGAGGGAGCGGAGCAGGCCCGCCGGGAGGTCTCCGGGGCCCTGTCCCAGCTCGCCGACCACGTCGCTCCGCGCCTGGCCTCCCTGGACGCCCCGCTGCTGGTGGTGGTGGGCGGCTCCACCGGTGCCGGCAAGTCCACCCTCGTCAACGCCCTGGTGGGGCATCCGGTCAGCCGCACCGGCGCCATCCGCCCCACCACCCGGCGGCCCGTGCTGCTGCACCATCCCGAGGACTCCGCCTGGTTCGCCGGCTCGCGGATCCTGCCGGGCCTGGCGCGGGTGCGCGGGGACGGCCAGCCCGTCGCAGCGCAGGAGGCCCTTCCCCCCGCCGGCGGTGATGCCGGGGCGGCCGGTGCCGGGGACGAGGCCGCCGCCACCAGCCTCGAGCTGCGCGCCGAGCCCTCCATCCCCCGGGGCCTGGCGATCCTGGATGCCCCCGACATCGACTCCGTCTCCACCGGGAACCGGGAGCTGGCCCGCCAGCTGCTGCGCGCCGCCGACCTGTGGCTGTTCGTCACCACCGCCAACCGCTACGCGGACGCCGTGCCCTGGGAGGTGCTGCGCACCGCCGCCGAGCGGGACGTCACCGTCGCCGTGGTGATGAACCGCATTCCGGACAGGCCCGGCGTCGCCGAGGAGCTGGGCCCGGACCTGCGCGCCATGCTGGATCGCGAGGGCATCGAGGTGGCACGCCTGTTCCTGGTGGTCGAGAGCGAGGTCGACGAGCGCGGCATGCTGCCCGCTGCCGCCGTCGGCGAGCTCACCGGGCACCTGCGGGACCTCGCCGCCGATGCGGAGGGCCGCGGAGCGATCGCCCGCCGCACCCTCGCCGGGGCCGTGGGCCGCCTGGCCGGCTCCGCCCGCGAGATCGCCGACCATGCCCGCATGCAGGAGTCCGAGCGGGACCGCCTGCACGCCGAGGTGGTGGCCGCCTTCGCCGATGCCCGCGACCGCATCGAGCAGTCCATCGGGGACGGCTCCCTGCTCCGAGGCGAGGTGCTGGCCCGCTGGCAGGACGTGGTGGGCACCGGCGAGTTCTTCCGCGGGGTGGAGAGCTTCGTGGGGCGCATGCGCGATCGCATCGGCGAGATGCTCAGCGGCCGCCCCGCCCCCTCGGTCGCCGCGGAGCAGGCCCTGGGCACGAGCCTCGTGCACGTGGTCATCGACGAGACCGCACGCGGTGCCGAGCGCGCCGAGCAGTCCTGGCGCAGCAGCCCCGCCGGGCGCTACCTCGCCGAGGGCCAGGACCTCTCCCGCATCCCCGACGGGTACGGGGAGGAGGTCGCCGCTGCCGTGCGCGCCTGGCAGGGCGACGTGCTGGAGCTGGTGCGCCAGGAAGGCGCGGACCGTCGCACCCAGGCCCGGCTGATGTCCCTCGGTGTCAACGTGGTCGGGGTGGCACTGATGATCGCCGTGTTCGCCTCCACCGCCTTCATCCCCACCGGCCTCGAGGTCGGCGTGGGGGCCGGCACCGCCGTGGTCGGCCAGAAGCTGCTGGAGACCCTCTTCGGCGACGAGGCCGTGCGCCGCATGGCGCGCATCGCCCGCGAACGCCTCACCACCCGCCTGGACTCCCTGGTCGCCGGGCGGTCCGCGCCCTTCGAGGACCGCCTGGCGGAGCTGAGCGGCATCGGCGGGGCCGAAGCGCTGGATGCCGATGCTGACGCCCTCGAGGCCCTGGCCGCCGAGATCCGCGAGGACCGCGGCGCACGCCCCGAGCAGGGCACGGCATCTGCAGACTGGGAGGGTCCCCGATGAGCCCCCGTCGACGACGCGGGGATCAGACCGTCCCTCTGGTGCAGCGCCTGGACGCCCTGGACCGCGCCGTCGAGGTGCTCGAGGACGTCGCCCCCACCGGGGAGGTCCAGGCCGCCCGCGAGATCATCGACCGCATCGACCGGCGCCGCGCACTCTCCGCCGAGCACACCGTGATCGGCCTGTTCGGCGCCACCGGCTCCGGGAAGTCCTCCCTGGTCAACGCGCTGGTCGGAACCGAGGTGTCCAAGGCCGCGGTGCGCCGCCCCACCACCTCCCGCCCGGTCGCCGCGGTGCTGGGCGAGGTGGGCTCGGACGAGCTGCTGGACTGGCTGGGCGTGCCGGACCGCCACCACCTCGACGGCAGCGGCACGGCCCTGGAGAAGGCCGGCCAGGAGCCCGCCCGCAAGCGACGGCTGCGGGCGGCCGATCCCGAGGTGCCGCCCGGCCTGGTGCTGCTGGACCTGCCGGACCTCGACTCCGTGCAGGTGGACAACCGCGCCGTCGCCGCACGCATGACCGGCCTGGTCGACGTGATCGTGTGGGTCACCGACCCTCAGAAGTACGCCGATGCGGTGCTGCACCGCGAGTTCGTCCAGCCCTTCGCGAGCCATGACGCCGTCACCGTGTTCGTGCTCAACCAGATCGACCGGGTGCGGCCCGGTGAGCGCGAGGCCGTGGTGGCTTCTCTGGAGGGCATCGCCCGGGCCGATGGCCTCACCTCCGCGCCCGTGCTCGCCGCCTCCGCCACCACCGGTGAGGGCCTGGAGGAGCTGCGCACCCACCTGCTGGACATCGCCCGCACCCGCGATGCAGCGGCCTCGCGGCAGCGCGCCGATGTCGCCTCCGCCGCCGAGCGTCTGCGCGAGGCCGCCGATCCCGCCGGCCTGCGCGAGCGCGTGGACGACGGCACCGTGGACACCCTGACGGAGGACCTGGCCGCCGCGGCGCGTGTGGAGCCGGTCGCCAAGGCCGTGGGCGCGTCCTACCGCTACCGCGCCTCCGGCCGCGTGGGATGGCCGCCGCTGCGCTGGCTGCGGCGCTTCCGCGCGGATCCGCTGCGGCGGTTGAACATCGGTCAGGAGCGCGACGAGGAGGGCCTGGAGCGCACCTCCCTGCCCGAGCCCGATGCCGGGACCCGCGCCCGCGCCTCCGGTGGGGTGCGCGCCTTCGCCGATGCCGCCTCCGAGGGCGGCACCGATCCGTGGCGATCGGCGGTGCGCCGTGCCGCCCGGTCCCACGAGGAGGCCCTGCCCGACGCTCTGGACCAGGCCGTCGCCGAGGCCGATCTGCGGGGCCGGGCCACGCCCTGGTGGTGGCCGGTGTTCGACGTGCTGCAGTGGCTGGCCCTGCTCACCTGGGTGGTGGGGCTGGGCTGGCTGGCCCTCAACGCCGCCCTGGTGTTCTTCGGGATCCCCCCGCTGCCGCTGCCGATGATCGAGGAGCTGTGGATCCCGATCCCGCTGCCCACCGCCCTGATCGTGCTGGGCGTGGCCGCAGGCATCCTGCTGGGCATCACCGGGGCGGCGCTCGCGGCGATGACCGGCGCCTGGCACCGGCGGCGTGCCCGGCGGGTGCTGACCGTGCGGGTGCGCGACGTGGCCGATGACCTGATGGTGGATCCGGTGCAGGAGCAGCTGGACCGTGCGGCCTCCGCTGCGAGCGATCTCGCACTGGCGGCCGGGGAGTCCCGCTGAGTCGGGTGTAGAATGATGCGTCGACCGTGGCGCTCCTCCGTGCCCTCGCCCGTGCAGCAGCGCTGAGGCGGGAGCGAGCGGGGCGCGCACTCCCGAACAGCTGGACCACCCGCAGGCTCATGCCTGCAGAACTGAGGCACCTATGGGTTCTGTCATCAAGAAGCGCCGCAAGCGCATGGCCAAGAAGAAGCACCGCAAGCTGCTTCGCAAGACTCGTCACCAGCGCCGCAACAAGAAGTGAGCGCAGCGTGAGAATCGCGGGGCCCCCCCCCC
>NZ_JAMBDS010000031.1:0-35715 GCF_025143785.1 Brachybacterium sp. p3-SID1565 | reverse complement strand
CGCGTGCGGCCCGGGCGGGCTCAGCCGCGGTCGCGGTCCAGCCGCACCACGGACTCCAGGGCCACCACGATCATGTCCTCGAAGGACTCCTGGCGCTCCATGGCGCTGGTCTCCTCCCCGGTGAGCAGGTGATCCGAGACGGTGCACAGCGCCAGGGCGCGGCGGGAGAACTGCGCGGCCAGGGTGTACAGGGCCGCCGCCTCCATCTCCACCCCCAGCACGCCGTAGTCGGCGAGGGTGGAGGTGACCTCCGGATCGGGGTTGTAGAACTGGTCGGCGGAGTAGAGCCCCCCGGCGATCACCGGCAGCAGGCGCTCCTCGGCCACCTCGGCAGCCAGGCGCAGCAGGTCGAAGTCCGCAGCGGGGGCGTAGTTCACGTGGCGGAAGCGCGGCACGTTCATCGCGGAGTCCGTGGAGGCGGCCACGCCCAGCACCACGTCCCGCACCTTGACCTTGTCCGAGAGGCCGCCGCAGCTGCCCACCCGGATGACCGCCTCGACGTCGTACTCGGTGAACAGCTCGTGCGCGTAGATCGCGATCGAGGGCTGGCCCATCCCGGAACCCTGGGCGGAGATCCGCACGCCCTGGTAGGTGCCGGTGTAGCCGAGCATCCCGCGCACGTCGTTGTACTGGACCGGATCCTCGAGGAAGGTCTCGGCGATCCAGCGAGCGCGGTACGGGTCGCCCGGCATCAGCACGTAGGGGGCGATCTGGTCAGGGGTGGCACCGATGTGTGTCGACATGGCGCCAGCCTACGGTGGGCCGTGCCCGGACCGAATCTGCGCCGCACCTCAGAGTGCGGAGCATGTTTGCGACGGCCCCGATCCGTGGCGGAGGATCGTGGACTGTGAACGTTCCCTCCTCCGGCGCCCGCACCCCCTCCCGCACGCCGGTTGCTGCCGACGCCCGCCGTGCCCGCTGGGCGGTCTCCCTGATCTTCTTCCTCAACGGGCTCAGCTTCTGCGCCATCCTGCCCCGCTACCCCGAGCTGGTGGACTCGATCGGACTGAGCAACACCGCCTTCGGGCTCGCCGTGGGCCTGGGACCGCTGGGAGGGCTGCTGGCAGGACTGGGCGCCGCGGGGCTGATGAAGCGGTGGGGCTCTGCCCGGGTCGCGGTGACCGCGCAGATCATCGCCTCCACCACGCACCTGCTGGTGTACACCGCCGGGTCCTGGCTGTGGCTGGCCGGAGCGCTGCTGATGGCGTCCGCCGCGGACGCCATCACCGACATCGCGATGAACGCCCACGGCATGCGGGTCGAGCGCCGCTACCGCCGCTCCATCATGAACAGCTACCACGGCTTCTGGTCGCTCGGTGCCGTGACCGGTGGCGTGCTCGGCGCCGCCGGCGCCCAGGTGGGCCTGCCCCTGTGGGTCCAGGGCGTGCTGGGCCTGGTGCTGTTCGGCGCGGCCGCGTTCGCATCACTGCGCTTCATGCTGCCGGGCCCGGACACCACCGAGCGCGAGTCGGCGGCCGGTCCCAGCCCGGCCTCCGCCGCCGACGTCCCCGCCGGTGCCCATGCCTCGTCCGAGGGGGCGCAGGGGCGCCGCGTCGCCGGGATGAGCATGCGGGGTCTGGGTCTGATCGCGGCGCTCGGAGCGGTGCTGGTGTTCGCGGGCTCCACCGAGGATGCCGGCAACACCTGGGGCGCGCTGTTCATGCACAGCACCTTCGAGGTCACCCCGTTCATGGCGGGAATGGCGTTCGTGGCCCTGCAGGGTGCCCAGACCATCGGCCGCTTCACCGGGGACGCCGTCGTGGACCGCCTGGGGGACCGCCTCACCGCCCGCATCGGCGCCCTGGTCTCGGCAGCCGGCATGAGCCTTGCGCTGCTGCTGCCCACGCCCGCGACCGCACTTGTCGGCTTCGCCGCCGCCGGTTGGGGGATCGCCACACTGTTCCCGGCGGCGTTCCGGGCCGCCGACGACATGCCCGGTGTCCCCCCGGGCGTGGGCATCACCGTGGTGGGCTGGCTGGCGCGCGTGGGCTTCTTCGCCACCCCGCCCATCATCGGTGCCCTGGCCGATGCCTTCACCCTGCGGTACGCGCTGTGGCTGGTCCCCATCTACGCCGTGGGCATCCTGCTGTTCT
The DNA here is from genome assembly GCF_025143785.1 of Brachybacterium sp. p3-SID1565. NCBI lineage: Bacteria > Bacillati > Actinomycetota > Actinomycetes > Micrococcales > Dermabacteraceae > Brachybacterium > Brachybacterium sp. p3-SID1565. The sequence goes on along the minus strand of NZ_JAMBDS010000031.1, from coordinate 33,622 downwards.
CCGGCGCACTGTCCGGCAAGCGGGAGCCGGTCGCCTAGAAGCGGTCGGGATCCCCGGCGCCCACGCGCGCCACCTCCACCTCACCGCCGGCGAGGTTGACCACCGTGGTGGGGTCGATGCCCACCTCGCCGGCGTCGATGATCACGTCCAGCTGGTCACCCAGCAGGTCCTGAACCACCCAGCCCTCGGCCGGGGGATCCTCCTGGCCGGGCAGCAGCAGGGTCGAGGAGACGATCGGCTCGCCGAGAGCCTCCAGCAGGGCATGGGTGACGCGGTGATCGGGGATCCGCACGCCCACCGTGTGCTTCTTGGGATGAGCCATCCTGCGGGGCACCTCCTTGGTGGCAGGCAGGATGAACGTGTACGGCCCGGGGGTGGCGTTCTTGACCAGGCGGAACGTGGGATTGGAGACGATCACGAACTGGCTGAGCTGAGCGAAGTCCGCGCACACCAGGGTGAAGTGGTGGTCCTTGCCCACCTGGCGGATGCGCCGGATCCGCTCCAGCGGCTCGTGAGCGTCCAGGGTGCACCCCAGGGCGTAGCAGGAGTCGGTGGGGTAGGCGATCAGGCCGCCGTCCTGCAGCACGCTCACGGCCTGGTCGACCAGGCGGGGCTGCGGGTCCACCGGGTGGATGTCGAGGTAACGGGCGGAATGCGAGGATCTGGCCATGCTCGATGCTACGCCGTGCGGGGCCGTCCCGTCTCCGAGCGCGGCCATGGGCGGGCAGGGTGCTCTCCCTCGCCGGTCGGATCTGCACCGTGGTCTCAGGCGACGACCACGAACTCGCGGCCGATCCACTTGGTGCGCCGCATCCGCAGCACCGCACTGATCGGCAGCGGGCCCATGATGTGCGGGTAGCCGTCGCCCCCGTGGTCGTCCGCTTCGATGTCCACGGCGACTCCGGTCGCCTCGACCCGGGCGGTGTCGATCTCCAGGATCACCAGATCACCGGGCTGGTCCGGGTACACGTTCTTGGCCACCATGGACACCTGCTCGGGGAAGCAGGCATGGATGAAGCCGACGTCCTCGAGGCTGCGACCGCGCGTGGAGCGTGTGTACCGGCCCTCCCGCACCGCCGCATCCCAGGCTGCGAGCTCGGTGATGTGCCAGATCAGGGGCGCGGGCATGGACGGCAGTGTAGCGTGATCGGCATGGAGCACAGCAGCGGTGGACCCTCCGCGGATGGCCAGGGTGTGCGCCTGGTCCACGAGGCGGGCAGGGAACGGTACGAAGCCCTGGACGGCGACGAGGTCGTGGCCGTCCTCTACTACGCGGACGAGCCCGCCCCGGGTGATGCCGGGGCGCAGGCGCCGGCGATCGTGCGGGACCTGCGCTCCACGGTGGTGGCCCCGGAGCGCAACGGCGAGGGCCTCGGTTCGGCCCTGGTGCGCCACGTCCTCGATGAGGCCCGCGCCCACGGCCTCGCAGTGCGCCCCACCTGCTGGTTCGTCGACGGATGGATCCAGCGCCATCCCCAGTACGGGGACCTGCTCGAACCCGGCGCGCAGGCAGCGCAGCCGTCGCAGGCCGACGGGGGACCGGAGCGATGACCTACCGCATCCTCACCGTGTGCACCGGGAACATCTGCCGCTCACCGATGGCCGAGTACGCCCTGGTCGAGGCCTTCGAACAGGCCGGGCTGGCCGATCAGGTCGAGGTGGCATCACTGGCCACCTCCGGCTGGGAGGTCGGCAATCCGATCGATCCCCGGGCGGCGGCTCTGCTGGAGCGCCACGGCATCACCACCACCTCCCATCGCGCCCGGCAGATGGACCCGGAGCTGCTGCGGGAGGCCGACCTCATCCTCACCCTCGATCACGACCACGTCGAGCCGGTGCGACGGGCCGGTGCGGACATCGCCGCCAAGCAGCGCATGATGCGGGAGTTCGACCCGCAGGTGGGGGAGGACACCGGCATCCGTGACCCCTGGTACGGCGACGAGCAGGACTTCGAGACGGCCTGGGAGCAGATCACCGCTGCCACCGAGGGGATCGTGGCGCACGTGCGCGCCCAGCTCGAGCACGAGCCGGGTGAGCCCGGCAGCGCGCCCGGCGAGGGTCGGGCGGGCGCGGCCAGCGAGGGTCGGGCGGGTGCGGCGAGCGAGGGTCGCACCGGCGGGGTGGCCGCGAACCGGACCGGTGAGGCGCGATGACGGTGCGCAGCGCGCTCGGGACGGCCGCCGCGCTGAGGCAGGGGCAGATCGACGCGGTCGAGCTCACCGAACAGACCCTGGAGGCGGCCCGCGGGGTGGGCGCACAGGTCGGTGCCTTCGCCCACCTGCTCGAGGACCTCTCGCTCGCCCAGGCCGAGGCTGCCGCGCGCACCCTCGATGACGCCCGCCGCAGCGGCACGCTCGAGCAGCTCGGGCGCGCCTACCCGCTGCTGGGAGTGCCCCTGCCCGTCAAGGACCTCACCCAGATCGCCGGTCAGCCCTTCGGGGCCGGCTCCGCGCTGCTGGAGGGGAACATCGCCGAGGTGACCGACGGAGTGGCGCAGCTGCTGCTGGACGCCGGGACCGTCACCATCGGCAAGACCTCCGTCCCCGAGTTCGGCTTCCCCTGCTACACCGAGCCCGCCACCGGACCACCTGCCCGCACCCCCTGGGACCTGCGCCGCACCGCAGGCGGGTCCAGTGGAGGGGCAGCCGCCGCCGTGGCCTCGGGCGTGGTTCCCCTGGCCCACGGCACCGACGGCGGAGGCTCGGTGCGGATCCCCGCCGCGTGCTGCGGGATCGTGGGCATCAAGCCCTCGCGAGGGCTGGTCTCCGCAGGCCCGCACGGCACCGAGGGCATGGGCCTGGTGACCGATGGGATGCTGGCCCGCTCCGTGCGCGATGCCGCTGCCGGGCTCGACCTGATCGCGGTGGCACGCCCCGGGGACTTCCTCACCTCCCCCCGCCCCCAGAAGGGTTTCCTCGCCTCCTGCGACCGCGCCCCATCGGCACTGCGCATCGGGGTGCTCACCGAGCCCCTCGCCGCCCGCACCGAGATCCACCCTGCCGCGCTGCGAGGACTGGAGCGCGCGGTCGAGCTGCTGCGGGGCATGGGGCACCAGGTGCAGGAGGTCCCGGCCCCCTTCACTCCGGAGCAGTGGCGCGCCTTCATGCCGCTGTGGACCGTGGGCGCTGCCGCCCTCGACCTCTCCGAGGACGCCGAGCCGCTCCTGATGGAGCTCACCCGCTGGCTGCGGGCCGAGGGGCGCACCTACGACGGCGTCGACCTGACACGCGCCATGGCAGGGGTGCAGACGATCGCCCGCCGCACCGGGGAGGCCTTCAGCGAGCTCGACGTGGTGCTCACGCCCTCCCTGGCCGCGCCCCCCGCCCTGCCCGAGACGATCCAGCTCGCCGACGGCGGCGAGGACTTCGATGCCCAGTGCCGATTCACCCCGTGGACCAGCACCTGGAACATGACCGGGTGCGCCGCGATCAGCGTGCCGATCCATCGCGAGGCCGTCGACGGGATCGAACTGCCCTTCGGGGTGCACATCGGTGCCACCCGGGCCGGGGACGACGCCCTGCTGCTGGGCCTGGCCGCCCAGCTCGAGCAGGCCGATCCGTGGCCGCTGGTGCGCGCACCGCACGAGGCATGAGCACCCCGGGACCGACCTTTCCGGGTCAGGCCGAGGAGCCCGCCACGGTGCGGCTGGACGTGTGGCTGTGGAGTGCACGGCTGTTCCCCACCCGCGCCGCTGCCACGGCCGCCTGCCGGGGAGGCCACGTGCGCCGCAACGGTGATCCCGTCAAGGCGGCCCAGAAGGTGTCGGTGGGCGACGAGCTTCGTGTGCGATCGCCGGGGCGCGAGCGCATCGTGGTGGTCGCCCGCATCCTCACCAAGAGGGTGGGGGCCCCGATCGCCCGGGAGGCCTACGAGGACCACAGCCCTGAGCCGGCTCCGCAGCTGCTGGCCGCACCGCCCCGTCGTGACCGCGGCACCGGGCGCCCCACGAAGAGGGAGCGCCGCCAGCTGGACAGACTGCGCGGCCGGGAGAGCTGAGTCCCCCGGCCGCGCCGAGTACCGTGTGCGGATGCGTGAGGTGCGCAGGGCCGCCAGGACCGCCCTGGGGCCGCGCGCGCACGCCGAGGTCAGCGGGCGGCCGCCAGCAGCGCCTCGCGGTTGGAGCGCAGCTTGGACAGCAGTCGCGCTTCGAGCTCGACCACCTTGGGGTTGGCGCCATCGGCCAGCAGGCGCTGGCGCACCGAGGCCAGGTCCGCGCTGTCCCGGATGAACTTCTTCATCAGCGGCTTGGCGTTCATCTGGGCGGCCCAGTTCTTGGCCTCGCGGCGCCCCTTCCAGGTACCGAGCATGTCCACCTCCTCGTGGGTGAGCCAGCCCTGGTTGGCGTAGTCGCCCAGCCGCACCCGGGTCAGGCGCGCCTCGTCCCAGATCAGCACCACGATGAATATCAGCCACAGCAGGGATATGAACGCCTTGACCGCGAACATCGCGATCATCACGGGAAGGCCCTCGAACGCGGCGAACAGGTTCCACACCGCGTGCAGGAACATCCCCGGCCAGGTGGCCACCAGGAAGGACAGCAGGCCGATGATGGTGCCCCACTTGCGCACCACGTACCCCATGATCACGCCGGTGAGGCTGGTGTAGATGGCGTGGCCGAAGATGTTCAGCACCCCGCGCATCACGAACAGGATCACCACGCCGAAGGCACCGGCGCCCTCGAGGATGCGGGTGTAGTAGATGATGTTCTCGGTGAAGGCGAAGCCGCCGCCGATGAGCGCCCCGTAGATCATGCCGTCCAACGGACCGTTGAAGTAGCGGCGCGCCAGCAGCATCAGGACGATCAGCCCCAGGCCCTTGGTGGTCTCCTCCACCAGGGGGGCGCTGATGACAGGACCGGCCCAGGTCGCGAAGCCCTCGCCGCCTACGGCGTAGAAGATCCGGCCGTTGATGGAGTTGAGCAAGAAGCTGCTGCCGGCCGCGACGGCGGCGCCCCACAGGACCGCGATCAGCAGCAGGGGGATCGGCTGCGGGTCCCACCTGTCCGCCAGCAGGATCACGCCGAAGATCACCAGCAGCGAGATCCCCGCCAGGAACGCGGTCACCGGCCACCAGATGGGGCTCGAGCTCGCATTCATCACGAAGCTCAGGAAGAACGCCCCCAGCACGATGATCGTGAACAGGCCCATCCCGATCAGCGCCAGCCAGGTCGCGATGGACACCACCGGGACCTCCTTGGCGTGCTGGGAGACCTCCTGCACGCGGCGGGTCTGCGTGGCCCAGGCGGACTGCGGCTGGGCCTGGTCCGGACGCTGGATCTGCGCCGGGGCGTAGCGTGCGGCGGTGAGGCCGTGGGTGGGACGCACCGAGGTGTCGTACGCCTTGGGATTGCCGTAGTCGCGGTAGTGCGGCTGGGACTGGAAGGACGGCGCACCCGAGGGCGGGGAGGCAGCTCCGGGGCGGGGCCTGCCGTTGGACATGTACTGGCCCTGGGAGGAAGGGGGCGGCTGGGACATGGGTGCCTCTGTTTTCGGCTGCGGCGGGTGGATCGACTGTGATGCTACAGGGGAGTGACGGCGCACACGTCCCCCTCTGAGCCACTGTGGATGCCGTGCCGGTCCGCTCGTGGGAACGGCCGCGTGGGCGGCCGTTGTCATCCGCTCGGCACGGAACCAGGGTTGAGCGGAATAGACTCAACTTCGGTGTCGTTGCACCAGATCGAGAGCAGAACAGATCCAGAACCCACCCGCATCGAGCGCACCGGAGAGGAGCACCGTGGATTTCAGGTTCACCACCCGCTCGCAGGATGCCGTCACCGCGGCAGCGGAGAAGGCGGCCGAGCTGGGCAACCCGCAGATCAGCGCGATGCACCTGCTGTGGGTGCTCGCCGAGCAGCGCGACACCATTGCCTACGCGGCCCTGGAGGAGGCAGGTGCCTCCCCCCAGGAGATTGCGCAGCGTGCCGCCGAGGCCGTTGAGGCCCTGCCCCGTGTGAGCGGAAGCGGGGCCACCAACCCCACGTTTGTCGGCAGCGGATTCGACGCCCTCGAGGCGGCCAGACGCGAGGCCGACCACGACCACAAGACCTACCTGTCCACCGAGCATCTGCTGATCGGCATCGCACTCGGCAAGGACGACGCAGCCCGCCTGCTCACCTCCCGGGGTGCCAGGCCGGGCTCCCTGCGCGATGCCGTGGTGCGACTGTATGGAGGAGAGAAGAATATGAACCAGATGGACAGCCAGAACCCCGAGAACACTTTCCAGAGCCTGGAGAAGTTCGGGGTGGACCTCACCGAGATGGCCCGGGAGGGCCGCCTGGACCCGGTGATCGGTCGCGACGCCGAGATCCGGCGCGTGGTGCAGGTGCTCTCGCGCCGCACCAAGAACAACCCCGTGCTGATCGGCGAGCCCGGCGTGGGCAAGACCGCCGTGGTGGAGGGCCTGGCCCAGCGCATCGTCGCGGGCGACGTCCCCGACTCCCTGCGCGGCAAGAAGCTGATCTCCCTGGACCTGTCCTCCATGGTGGCCGGCTCCAAGTACCGCGGCGAGTTCGAGGAGCGGATGAAGGCGGTGCTGGACGAGATCCGCACCAGCAACGGCCAGATCATCACCTTCATCGACGAGCTGCACACCGTGGTCGGTGCCGGCGGAACCGGTGACGGCGCGATGGACGCCGGCAACATGCTCAAGCCGATGCTGGCCCGCGGTGAGCTGCGGATGGTGGGTGCCACGACGCTGGACGAGTACCGCGAGAACATCGAGAAGGACCCGGCCCTGGAGCGCCGCTTCCAGCAGGTGCTGGTGGGCGAGCCCAGTGTGGAGGACACCATCACCATCCTGCGCGGGCTCAAGGACAAGTACGAGGCGCACCACAAGGTCTCCATCACTGACTCCGCCCTGGTGGCCGCCGCGTCCCTCTCGGACCGCTACATCTCCGGCCGACAGCTGCCGGACAAGGCCATCGACCTGGTGGACGAGGCCGCCTCCCGCCTGCGCATGGAGCTGGACTCCTCCCCGGAGGAGCTGGACATCCTGCGCCGTCAGGTGGACCGGCTGAAGATGGAGGAGATGGCGCTGGACGGCAGCGAGGACCCCGGCAGCATCGCGCAGCTGGAGTCGGTGCGCTCGCAGCTGGCCGATCGCAATGAGCGGATGGCCGCGCTCTCGGCCCGCTGGGAGCGGGAGAAGGCCGGGCTGAACCTGGTGGGCGATCTCAAGGCTCAGCTGGAGCAGCTGCGGATGCAGGCCGACCGCGCCCAGCGCGAGGGCGACCTCACCGCAGCCTCGAAGATCCTGTACGGCGACATCCCCGCGCTGAAGGAGCGGCTGGCCGAGGCGGAGGAGGCCGAGGCCAGCGGCGACGGCGAGGGGGAACGGCCCCTGGTGGCCGACCATGTCAGCGCCGATGACATCGCCGAGGTGGTGGGTGCCTGGACCGGCATCCCCGCCGGGCGCCTGCTGCAGTCCGAGACCCAGAAGCTGCTGGAGATGGAGGACATCATCGGCAAGCGCCTGATCGGCCAGAAGCGCGCGGTCACCGAGGTGTCCGACGCCGTTCGGCGCGCCCGCGCCGGGATCTCAGATCCGAACCGCCCCACCGGCTCGTTCCTGTTCCTGGGCCCGACGGGTGTGGGAAAGACGGAGCTGGCCAAGGCGCTGGCGGAGTTCCTGTTCGACGACGAGCGCGCCATGGTGCGCATCGACATGTCCGAGTACGGCGAGAAGCACACCGTCTCGCGCCTGGTGGGTGCGCCTCCCGGGTACGTGGGGTACGACGAGGGCGGCCAGCTCACCGAGGCCGTGCGGCGCCGCCCCTACTCCGTGGTGCTGCTGGACGAGATCGAGAAGGCCCACCCCGATGTGTTCGACGTGCTGCTGCAGGTGCTCGACGACGGCCGTCTCACCGACGGCCAGGGCCGCACCGTCGACTTCCGCTCCACCATCCTCATCCTCACCTCCAACCTCGGGGCCCACGTGCTGCAGGACCCTCTGCTCAGCCCCGAGGAGAAGACGGACAAGGTGATGGCCGTGGTGCGGGCTTCCTTCAAGCCCGAGTTCCTCAACCGGCTGGACGACGTGGTGATGTTCGATGCGCTGCGCCGTGAGGAGCTCTCCCGCATCGTGACGCTGCAGATCGCGGACGTCGCCGCCCGCCTGGTCGATCGCCGGATCGTCCTGGACGTGGAGCAAGGCGCCACCGAGTGGCTGGCCGAGAAGGGCTTCGACCCGATGTATGGTGCCCGGCCGCTGAAGAGGCTGGTCCAGAAGGAGATCGGTGACGCCCTCGCGCGGCTGATCCTGCGCGGTGAGGTCCACGACGGTGAGCATGTGGTCGTGAGCGCCCGTGAGGACGGCACCGGCTTGGATCTCTCCGTTGTGCCCGAGCCGAAGGCCGAGCCGGACTCAGCTGAGGCCGGCGACGGCAACGGCAGCGGCAACGGCGGCGGTGCCCGGGAGGCGGATCAGGCCGGCTGATCCCACGGGGCCGGCAGATACCGGTAGCGCAGGTCCAGGAACCGCTGGGCCGAGGTGGCCTCGTCCCAGGCCTCCACATGGGAGTCGATCGTCTCCGCCGTGCCGCGCAGCGAGTCGCTGACGGCCGGCGGGGCGATCGGGTCCAGCGCGTCCGCAGTGGCCTCCAGACTGGTGGAGGCGAAGCCCGCCATGCTTCGCAGCGGCGTGGCCGTGACGATGTCGATCTGGGACTCGGCGTGGCGCATCAGGCCCATCTCTGCCTCTCGCGCAGCGCCCAGCACATCGCCCTCCTGCAGGGCCCCGCCGACTGCGCCGGCGGTGTGGAACGTGTTGCCGATCTGCGCATCCACCCCACCCAGCACCTGACCGAGCACGGAGTCCTCCCCGAGCACCACACCGGAGGAGGCGTGCATGATCTTCACCGGGGCGAGCGCTCCCGTGTAGCGGCCGTAGCCGGCATCGATCATGCCCTGCTCGGCCCAGCCGATCACCTCACCGACAGCCTCGTGGCCCTGCATGGCCGTCTGCAGGTGCTGGAGCACGGGCACCTGCCCGATGGCCGAGGAGCGCACGGGCTGGCCGTCCGCAGTGATGGAGATGTCCGGAGCGGTGGCGCCGGAGGGCTCCGGGAAGCGGGGTACGGGCGCGCCAGCCCCGGGGCCGCCCAGCGGGTGGTGCAGGCCCGGATCCCACCACGGGGGCTGCCAGTCGATGTCCTTGATCTTCTCGCGCAGCACGCGACCGAGCCCCGCCGGATCCGGATGGGCCAGCGGCCCGAACGGGTTCGACCAGCCCGGCCCGCTGAGCGGACGGGCAGGATGCGGGACACCGGTGACTGGCGCTCCGGAGGGACTCGTGCCGTCGTGCCCGCCCGCGGGCCCGTTGCCGCCGGTCGTACCGGTGCCCCCGGAAGGGGCGCTGGCCTCTTCCTGCTCCTTGCCCTCGGCCCGGATCAGCTCCAGGAACCTGCTCAGCTGCCGCCCGGCCTCGTACCCGGCCAGCAGGAAGGCGGAGAGCCGTGCCTGGAAGTGCTGGGCGTCCGGCCCGTACCACTCCAGTGCCGGCCCGGCGGCGGCGATGTCATCGAGCAGTGCGGTGAGGGCGGCGGCCTGCCCGGTGCCGAGCTCCGCCCATCGGTCGATGTCGGTGGTGTCGCATCCCCAGAAGGTGTTCATGCGATGAATCTAGGGACGAGCACAGCCCCGGGTCCTGGACGGACCCGGGGCTGTGGACAACCGGTCGTTGGGGAGGAACCTCGAGCCGGCCAGGACGGGGCACGACTGGCCGGGCCGGACCTCACACCACGATGTTCACCAGCTTCGGAGCGCGCACGATCACCTTGCGTACGGTCTGACCGTCGATGAGCTGCTGCACCCGCTGCTCGGCCATCACCATCGACTCCAGCTCGAACTCGGAGATCTCCGGATCCACCTCCAGCTTGTGGCGAACCTTGCCCTTGATCTGCACCACGCAGGTGACGGCATCGGCCTTGACCAGCTGCGGATCGGCCACCGGGTACGGCTCACGGGCCAGGGACCGCTCGTGGCCCAGCTTCGACCACAGCTCCTCGGCCAGGTGCGGGGCGAACGGTGCGGTCATCAGCACCAGTGGCTCCAGCGCCTCCCGGGGGGTGCTGCCGGAGGCTCCGGCGTCCTTGGTCAGGTGGTTGACCAGCTCGATCAGCTTGGATATCGCGGTGTTGAACTGCATCTCGGCCATGTCGCGACTGACACCGTCGATGGTGCGGTGCACCGCCTTGGCGGTGGCGGCCTGCGCCGGCTCCTCGCCGATCCGCAGCTCGCCGGTCTCCTCGTCGACCACCAGGCGCCACAGGCGCTGCAGGAAGCGCTGGGAGCCCACCACGGCGCGGGTCTCCCAGGGGCGGGACAGGTCCAGCGGCCCCATCGACATCTCGTACACGCGCAGGGTGTCGGCTCCGTACTCGGCGTACATGTCATCGGGTGCCACCGAGTTCTTCAGCGACTTGCCCATCTTCCCGTACTCCTGGGTGACCTGCTCGCCCCGGTGGGTGAAGGTGCCGTCGGCCTCCGTCACCACCTCCTCCGCCGGGACGTACACGCCGCGGGCATCGGTGTAGGCGTAAGCCTGGATGTAGCCCTGGTTGAACAGGCGGTGGAACGGCTCCTGGCTGGAGACGTCCCCGCGGTCGAACAGCACCTTGTGCCAGAACCGCGCGTACAGCAGGTGCAGCACGGCGTGCTCCACGCCGCCCACGTACAGGTCCACACCGCCCACGCCGCCCGGGGTGCGCGGGCCCAGCCAGTACTGCTCGTTGACCGGGTCCACCAGCTGCTCGGAGTCGGTGGGGTCGATGTAGCGCAGCTCGTACCAGCTGGACCCGGCCCAGTTGGGCATGGTGTTGGTCTCGCGTCGGTAGCGGCGCGGACCCTCACCCAGGTCCAGCTCCACCTCCACCCAGTCCCCGGCCCGGGACAGCGGGGTCTGCGGCTCGGTGTCGGCGTCGGTGGGGTCGAAGGTGCGCGGCGAGAAGTCGGTGACCTCCGGCAGCTCGATCGGCAGCATCGACTCCGGCAGCGCGATCGGCACCTCCGGCTGCTCCAGGTCGTACACGATCGGGAAGGGCTCACCCCAGTAGCGCTGGCGGGAGAACAGCCAGTCGCGCAGGCGGTAGGTGGTGCGGGCGGTGCCGAAGCCCTTCTGCGTGACGTACGCGGTGGCGCGGTCCTTCGCCTCGTCCTTGTCCAGGCCGTTGAGGTCGATCTCGGCGTTGGCGGAGTTGATCTTCACGCCGTCCCCGGTCCACGCCCCGCCGGCGAAGTCCTCCGGCGGCTGCACGGTGCGGATCACCGGCAGGTCGTAGGCGGTGGCGAAGTCGAAGTCACGCTCGTCCTCCGCGGGCACCGCCATGATCGCGCCGGTGCCGTAGCCCATCAGCACGTAGTCCGCGGTGAACACCGGCAGCGTGCGGCCGTCCATCGGGTTGACCGCCGTCAGCCCGGTGAACACTCCCGTCTTGGCGCGGCCCTCCCCGGTGCGCTCCTCCTCGCCGGTGGCCGCGGCGCGCGCCTGGTACGCCGCAACGGCCTCACGCGGGGAAGCGGCGCCGTCGGTCCAGCTCGCCGGGACGTCCGGCGGCCAGGCGGCGGGCAGGGCGCCCACGTCCGCCAGCAGCGGGTGCTCGGGGGACAGCACGCAGAAGGTGGCACCGAACAGGGTGTCGGCCCGGGTGGTGAACACCTCGAAGGTGGGGGAGTCGCCGTCGACCGCATCGGGAGCGCCGCTCGGGCCGGAGGTGCCCTCCAGTCCATTCACGGGGAAGGCGATCTGCGCGCCGTGGCTGCGGCCGATCCAGTTGCGCTGCATGGAGCGCACCGACTCCGGCCAGTCCATCCGGTCCAGGTCGTCGATCAGGCGGTCGGCGTAGGCGGTGATGCGCATGTTCCACTGCCGCAGGCGGCGCTTGAACACCGGGAAGTTGCCGCGCTCGGAGCGGCCCTCGGCGGTGACCTCCTCATTGGCCAGCACCGTGCCCAGACCGGGGCACCAGTTCACCGGGGTGTCGGAGACGTAGGCCAGGCGGAAGGCGCCGACCAGCTCCTCCAGCTCCACCTCGCTCGCCTCGGCGGGGGAGCGGCCCGTCCACCCCGACGGCAGCTCGATGTTCAGCCGATCGGCCAGCGCGACCGGATCGATGGCACCGGAGCGCAGGCCCTCCCGCAGCTCGGAGACAGGGCGAGCACGGCCCACGATCCCGTCGGCGTTCTCGGCGTCCGGGTCGTACCAGGAGTCGAAGATCCGCAGGAAGATCCACTGCGTCCACTTCATGAACTCCGGGTCCGTGGTCGCGAAGGAGCGACGCGGGTCGTGGGACAGCCCCAGGCGGTGCAGCTGCCGGGCCATCGTGGCCACGTTCTCCTCGGTGGTGATGCGCGGATGCGTGCCGGTGGCGATCGCGTACTGCTCCGCGGGCAGTCCGAAGGCGTCGTACCCCATCGTGTACAGCACGTTGCGACCCAGCATGCGCTGGTGGCGGGCCACCACGTCGGTGGCGATGTAGCCCAGGGGGTGACCCACGTGCAGGCCCTTGCCCGAGGGGTACGGGAACATGTCCATGATGAAGGTCTTCTCGGGCAGGTCCGCAGGGTCCGTGCCGTCCGAGAGCGGGCCCACCGGGTTGACGGCGGCGAAGGTGCCCTCCGCGTCCCAGCGCTGCTGCCAGTGCTGCTCGATGCTGTCCGCCATGGCGGCGGTGTAGCGGTGCGGTGCCTCGGTCATGGTGATGCGTCCGTCCTTCAGCAAGTGGTCGATTCCTCCGCCGGGCGGCTCCCGGCATGAAAAAACCCCCGCACAGGCGAGGGGAGCCGCGTCGATGACCGCCCAGGGCGGACCTGATCCGACGCGGCTACGGAAGGAGCAACCGGATGTCCATGGGCTCAGTGTACGCGCGCCCCGGACGACATGCGGAACCCGGTCGAGGGGTGGAACGCGGCGCGCCGCGGGGGGAGCGAGCCCAGCGCGGGGCGGGGAAAGCGGGCCCGGAGCAGGGCGGGCGGAGCGGGCCCCAGAGCAGAGACGCCCCGGCCGACCCTGTGGCGGCCGACCGGGGCGCCACCTGGTACCGGTGCTCAGCTGTCCTTCGGCAGCTTGAAGTTCGGGTCGGGCTCTCCGAAGCCCTCCGGCAGAGCGATCGGGCAGAACTGCTGCATGGTGGGGTCGACGTACTGCTGGGCCTCCTGGACCAGGTTCTCCGGGGTGTCGGAGCCCTGGTTGAGGCTGCCCTGCATGGTGAACATGGCGTCCCACAGCTTGGTGCCCACCGGCAGCGGCGGGCGCGACAGCGCCACCTCCATCAGCTCCACGAAGAAGCGGATGTCCTGGCTCCAGCCCTCCGGATCAGCCACCGTCTCCAGGTTGGTGGGGATGCGGCTGATCTGCGGCATCATGATCTTCTGCCCCTCGTAGCCGGCATAGAACTTGAAGAAATCCCAGGCGGCCTTGGACATGCTCGACCCCTTCGGCATGGTCAGCGCGAAGCCACCGGCCCAGGTGAATGGGTCGCCGCCCTCCTCGGGGACCGGGAGGTGGGTGACCGCGTACTCCATGTCGGGCTTGTAGTCGGCCTGCGACTGCACGCCCCAGGGGCCGGAGATCTGGAACAGCTGCCGGTCCGAGAAGAAGGAGGTCTGGGTGGGCGGCGCGTTCGGCGGCTGGTAGGTCGCCTTGAACGCATCCAGTCGGGGGAAGTCCAGTCGTTCCACCCACCCGCGGTACATGGTGGCCACGTCCAGCATCTGCGGGCTGTCCAGCAGCACCCGGCAGTTCTGGTTGTCGAAGAACTCCACGCCGTTGGCCATCGCCCACATCAGCAGGGAAGCCTGATCGTCCCAGGGGATCCAGGTGACCCGCTCATAGGTTCCGCGATCGTCCTGGACGCTGAACTGCTCCTCGATCTCCCACAGCTGGTCGTAGCTCATGGGGCCGTTGTTCGGATCCAGCAGGGCCAGATCGATGCCGGCCTCCTTGGCCAGACCCATGTTGACGTACAGACCGCGGGTGTCGGTGTCCATCGGCAGGCCGAAGTACTGCCCGTCGTAGAACAGCTCGTCGGTCGCGAACTTGACCCACCCGGCCATGAACTCCTCGACGCTGACGTCCTCGTACTCCTCGATGAGCGGGTCGATCGGTTCGAGCAGCCCCAGCGAGGCGAACTGGGCGCCGTTGAAGCGGTCCATGAAGTAGACGTCCGGCCCGGTGCGACCGCGCACGGCGGTGATGACGCTGGAGGCGTCGCCCTGACCGTTGGACGGCACCTGGGAGACCTGGACCGTGATGTCCGGGTTCTGCTCGGTGAAGGCCTCGATGATCTGGGCCTCCACGTCGGCGTCGGAGGCCCAGATGCCCCAGACGCGCACGACGTTCGGGTCGCGGTCCTCTCCGACGGGACGGTTGGTGCAGCCGACGATCGAGCCTCCGGCGACGGAGACGGTCGCACCGGCGCCCAGGGCCCTCAGCAGGGTTCGACGATCGATCACTTGAAACCTCCGAGGGTGATGCCACTGATGAAGTAGCGCTGGAACGCGAAGAACAGGATCACCAGCGGCAGCAGCACCAGGAACGATGCCGCCATCAGCAGGTTGAACTGGATGTCCTGCGAGTTCACGGAACGGAACACCTGCATACCGATGGAGAGCGTCTGCTTGGACTGGTCCTGCAGGTAGATCAGCGGCCCCATGAAGTCGTTCCACGTGCCCACCGCAGAGAAGATGGCGATGACGGTGATCGCCGGACGGGCCGTGGGGAACACGATCCGCCACGCGATCGACCACTCGCTGGCGCCGTCGACACGGGCCGCATCGAGCATGTCGCGCGGGGTCTGCAGCATGAACTGCCGCAGCAGGAAGGTGAAGAACCCTCCGGCGAACAGGGCGGGTGCGATCAGCGGTACCCAGGTGTTGACGAAGCCGAGCCCCGCCCACATGTCGAACATGGGGATCAGGGTCACCGGGAACGGCAGGAACAGCGTGGCCAGCACGATGAAGAACACCTTGTTGCGGCCGGGCCAGTCGATGCAGGCAAACCCGTAGGCGACGATGAAGTTCGAGACCACGCTGAGCACCACCACGCTGATGGTGATGATCACGGTGTTGCGGAAGAACAGCCAGAACGGCATCACGGTGACGGCATCGGCGAAGTTCTGCCACCGCAGCTCGGTGGGGAACAGGGTGGGTGGGAACTGGGCGAGCTCCTCCGGCGTCTTCAACGCGGAGATCAGCATCCAGTACAGCGGCAGCGAGAACAGTGCCAGCACCACGATCATGATGATGCGGGAGACCCACGCGCTGACCGGGCCCGGCCGGGAGCCGTCGGGATTGCGCCCGTAGTTCGAGCGGGACTTGAGCTTGATGCCGGTGTCGAGCGCACGCGATCCGGCGCTCATCTGATTGATGGCCATGATGTACCCCTCTTCCTCAGCCGGCCGACACGTCGTAGTTCACGAACCGGCGGGAGAGCCAGTAGATGAGCCCTGCCAGCAGCATGCCGAACAGGAACAGGAGCACCGCAAGGGCAGAGGCATAGCCCAGCTGACCGTAGGAGAAGGCGTTGCGGTACAGGTACAGCATGTAGAACAGGGTCGAGTTGTCCGGACCGCCGTTGGTCATGATGTAGGCCTCGGTGAACACCATCATGGCGCCGGAGACTCCCGTGATCAGGTTGAACAGGATCGTGGGGGTCAGCAGCGGGATGGTGATCGAGAGGAACTGCCGGAACCGGGAGGCGCCGTCGATGCGGGCGGCCTCATAAAGGGTCTCGGGGATGTTCCGCAGGCCCGCCAGGTAGATGAGCGCCGCATTGCCGGCACCCAGCTGCGCCATGATGATCATGACCAGCTTCGCGTACCGCGGCTCGCCCAGCAGGTTGGTGTCCGGCATCCCGAACAGGCCCAGGAACTGGTTGACGATGCCGAACTGGGGGTTCACGAACACGATGAAGATGAACGACATCGCGAACATCGGGATCAGCGAGGGCAGGTACAGCAGGGTGCGGTACAGCGCCACCTCCCGCACATTGCGGTTCATGGCCAAAGCCAGCAGCAGGGCGATGACCAGCCCCAGAGGCACGGCGATCGCCATGTAGTACGCCGTGTTGCCCACGGCGGTCCGCACCAGCGGATCCGCAATGGCGCTCACGTAGTTCTGCAGGCCGATGAAGGTGGGGGTCTGCATCCCGGAGTACTGGGTCAGGCTGATCACGAAGGAGTAGATCAGGGGGTAGATCACGAAGACCAGGACGCCGATGATCCACGGTGAGATGAACAGCAGGCCCATCCGGAGGTTCCGCTTCTCGCGTCCGCTGAGCTTCGTGCGTCCTCGTGTGCGGGTCCCGTCCGGGTCGGGGGCGCGTGGGCCGGCCTGAGGTGTGATCCCCGCTGATGGCCCCGCCCCGGGTGCCCCCGTTCCCGGAGTCCCCCCGGTGGTGGCGCTCGCGCTCATGGCGCTCCTTTCCGTTCGTCGCCGCGCCATCGTCGGCGCGGACCTGCGGAGACGGTGGGCTGGCGCCCGCGCGGCCACCCGAAGAGGAGGGGGACCGCGCCGTCCCGTGTGAGGTACGTTACTCACACTGATGGACTTAATCAACAACACGCCGACACCCGTCCGAAACAGCCGGCCATGCGGAGGCGCGGGGTCGCATAGCGCGAGGGACGGAGGAGCGATGCGGGGTTCGTCGATGACGGACATCGGCGCATACAACGAGAAGCTCGTGCTGCAGATGATCCGTGAGGCCCCGGAGGGGATCGGACAGGCCGAGGTGGTTCGCCGCAGCAACCTCTCCCGGCAGGCCGTCTCGCTGATCACCCGCCGGCTGCTCGCCGAGGGGCTGGTGGAGACGGCGGGACGACAGGTCAGCGGTCGCGGGAAGCCGACCACGCTGCTGCGCGTGGTGGCCGACTCGCGGCTTGCGATCGGGGTGCACCTGGATCCCGCCTACGTGTCCGTGGTGGTGTGCGATCTGCTGGCACGCCCGCTGGCCGGCACCCGGCTCCCCGCGCCCTCCGCCGATCCAGCGCAGGACATCCGGCAGATCGGGGAGGCCATCGACCAGCTGGCGGCCCGCATCGACGCGGTGCGGCCGCCGCAGCAGCCAGGGCAGGGCAGGAACGGCCGCCGGCTGCTGCTCGGCGTGGGGATCGCGGCCCCGGCCGCGCTGGATTCGACCACCGGCGTCGTGATCGATCCCCCGTGGATCCCGGGCTGGCGGAACGTCGCCGTGGTCGATGCCCTGCAGGCGGCCACCGGGTTGCCCTGCCTGTTGGACAAGGACACCAACGCCGTTCTCACGGGCGAGATCTGGACCGAGCACCTGCCCTCCGATGAGACGGTGCTGTACATCTACGTGGGCCACGGGGTGGGCTCCGCCGTGAGCGGGGGGAGGCAGGTGCATCGCGGCGGCACCACCCAGGCGGGGGAGATCGGGCACCTGCCCATCGGCCGCGCCGATTGTCGGTGCACCTGCGGAAGGCACGGGTGCCTGAGCCTCTACACCGACGCCCTGCCGCTCATGGAGCGGGCTCGCGAGGCAGGCGTGCACCTGCCTGCCGATACTCCTGTCCCGCACGCGATGGAGGCCATCGGAAAGAGCGCAGGTGCCGGGCATCCGGGGGCCTGCTCCGTGATCCGTGAGCACGGTGCCGCTCTCGGGGAGGCGCTCCAGATCCTGGTGGGCATCCACGACCCCGACCGCATCATCGTGGGTGGCCCGACCTGGATGCACCTGCGCGAGCACGGGATGCCGCCGATCCGGGAGGCACTGGCCGAGTGGAGGCAGCAGGGGAGAGCGGAGCCCGACAGCTCGCGGCTCGGCAACGAGGCCGGTGCGGTGGGGGCGGCCAGCCTGTTCCTGGACCAGGAGCTGGCCCCGGAGACACCCACCGCCGCGGCAGGGCAGCCCGTGGGGCGTCCCGTCGCGGCGGTGTGAGGGTGCGGGTGAGCCGCCGACCGGCCCGCCCGCCGGCTCTCAGGCGACGGCGTTCTCGCTGGTCCACCAGGAGTTGAACGTGGCTGGTCAGGCCCCCAGGGCGACGGCCAGCACCATCAGCACCACCACGGTGCCGACGGTGGTCACCAGCACCGTGTCCCGGGCGAGGTTCTCGGCGGCCTCGTAGCGAGCCGCAGCCACGAACACGTTCTGCGCGGTGGGCAGTGCGGCCATCACCACCACCTCGTACAGATCCTGCCCCCGCAGGCCCAGCGCGGCGCCGATCCCCAGGGCGATCAGCGGCATCACCACGAGCTTGGTGGTCGAGGACGCCGCGATCAGGCCCCGGTAGCCGTCGTCCCGGGCGAAGGGGCGAGAGCCGTGCAGCGACAGCCCGTAGGCCAGCAGCATGGCCGGGATCGCCATGTCCGCGAGGGAGCGCACCGGCTGCAGCGCCACCTCCGGCAGCTGGACCCCCGCTGCCGAGAGCGCCAGTCCCACGGCCGAGGCGATGATCGTGGGATTGGCCAGGATGGTGCGCGCCACCCCGGCCGGGCCCGGTCGGCGCTCCTGGGTGAGGGAATGCAGCACGAACAGGTACAGCGGGGTGTACACCGCCTGCTGGAACAGGATCACCGGGATCGCGTGCGAGATGTCCCCCAGCACGTAGAGGGCGATCGGGAAGCCCATGTTCGCGCCGTTGACCACCGATCCGCTGATCGCCGCGACCACCAGGTCCACACCCCGCCGGGAGGTCAGCACCCGCAGTGCGACCAGCAGCACGGCGCCTGTGCTCAGGCCCGCGAGGGCCGCCACCAGCATGGGGGTCGACAGCACCTCGGTGGGCTCGGACTGCAGCAGCCCCACCAGCACCAGTGCAGGAGAGGCCAGGAAGAAGGTGGTGCGGTTCAGCACGTACCGCGCGTGCGGGCCCAGCACGCCGGTGCGGGCCGTCAGCCAGCCCACCCCGATCAGGGCCCAGACGATGAAGAAGCCGCTGAGGACGCCCGACACGGTTCAGATCCCCGAGCGGGCCTGCATCAGCGGCTGGCGACCTGGCCCGGCATGCCGGGCACGGGCTGAGCGGGATCGTTGCCGATCTGCACGATGCGGTTCTCGCCGTCCACGTGCACCACGGTGGGCTGGTGGCTGCGCGCCTCGGCGTCCTCGAACATGCCGTAGGCGATGATGATCACCAGATCCCCTGGCTTCACCAGGTGGGCGGCCGCACCGTTGATGCTGATCTGGCCGGATCCGCGCTCGCCGGTGATGGCGTAGGTCTCCAGGCGCGAGCCGTTGGTGATGTCCACGATGGAGACCTGCTCGTTCTCCAGGATCCCGGCGGCCTCCAGCAGGTCGGCGTCGATCGTCACCGACCCCACGTAGTGGAGGTCGGCCTGGGTGACGGTGGCCCGGTGGATCTTGGAGGTCATCATTGTGCGCAGCATCGTCCCCAGTCTCGCATGCGCGATGATGGGTACCGCCCCACCGTCAGGAGAATCACGATGCCCAAGGCACGCCGCCGATCGGCCCACCGTTCCCAGCGTTTCGAGGACATGGCCCTGCCCGAGGAAGTGCTCGGTGTCCTCACCGAGCAGGGGCTGGACCGTGCCTTCGAGATTCAGGAGGCGATCCTGCCCGATGCCCTCGCCGGCCGCGACGTGCTGGCCCGCGCGGAGACCGGCTCCGGCAAGACCCTCGCCTTCACCCTGGCGATGACCTCCCGCTTCCGGGGCCGCAAGGTCCACCGGCGCCGTCCCCTCGGGGTGGTGCTGGTGCCCACCCGTGAACTGGCCGTGCAGGTGGTGGACACCATCCACCCCTTCGCCCGGGCACTGGGGATCAGGGCCCAGCTGGTGGCCGGCGGGATGAGCATCGAGAAGCAGGCCGATGCGGTGGCCCGGGGGGTGGAGATCATCGTGGCGACCCCGGGCCGGCTGATCGATCTGGCCGAGCGCGGCGCCCTGATGCTAGACCGTGTGGAGACCACCGTGATCGACGAGGCCGACCACATGGCCGACCTCGGCTTCCTGCCGCAGGTGCGGGACATCCTGGCCGCTGTCCCCATGGGCACCCAGAAGATGCTGTTCTCCGCCACCCTCGACGGTCAGGTGGAGGAGATCGTGGATGCCTTCCTGGTGGATCCGGTCTCCCACGAGACCGTGCCGGTGGCGGCGGCGGTGGCCACCATGCAGCACCACGTGCTGGCCATCGATCCCTCTGCCAAGCGCGAGGTCACCGCGCGGTTGGCCGCGCGGCGGGGCCGCACGCTGCTGTTCACCCGCACTCAGCTGGGGGCCGAGCGCGTGGCCCGGGAACTGGTGGAGGTGGGCATCGCGGCAGCCGCCCTCCACGGCAGCAAGCAGCAGGGGCTGCGCACCAATGTGCTCGCCGGCTTCCGACAGGGAGCCTTCCCCGTGCTGGTGGCCACCGACGTGGCCGCCCGTGGCCTGCACATCGACGACGTCACCATGGTGGTGCACGTGGATCCGGCCGACGACGTCAAGGAGTACGTGCACCGCTCCGGTCGCACCGCCCGGGCGGGTGCGGAGGGCACCGTGGTCACCCTCGCCCTGCCTCATCAGGTGGCAAAGACCCGCTCCGTGGTCGAGGGCGCCAAGGTGGAGCCTGGCTGGGACGAGGTCGCGGACGCCGAGGCCCCGGTGCTGGTCGCGCTCGGCGGGTGCCGTCCCTCCGGGGAGCCGGTCGAGGACCCGGCCATGACGAAGTACAAGGGCGCGCCCCGCAAGCTCGACCTGACCCGCGGTGGCCGCCGCGCCGGTGCCGACGCCTCCCGTGCCGAGGAGCGCAGGGCCAATGAGGAGCGTCGCGCCTCCTGGGAGGAGGATCCCGCATCGCGTCCCGGGGCGGCGCCCCGCAGGGGAGGCGGACGCCGTGGCCGGAGCGGAAACGGCCGGGGCGGGCAGAGCGGTACTGGCCGGGGCGGACGGAGCGGTACTGGCCGGGGTGGGCAGAGCGGTACCGGCCGGGGCGGACAGGGCGGTACCGGCCGGGGCGGACAGGGCGGTACCGGCCGGAGCGGCAGCGCGGGGCGCGGGCGTCCCGGTCGTGGTGGTCAGGGCGGCTCCGGCCGCGGTAGAGGGAAGGGATCGCGATGAGCATCAGTTTGTTCGACCTGTTCAAGATCGGCATCGGGCCCTCCAGCTCCCATACGGTGGGTCCGATGCGGGCCGCGGCGATGTTCGCCAGCCAGGTGCTCGAGGACCAGCAGGTGGCCCCGCGCCTCGCCGACGTGGCCGTGCACCTGTACGGCTCTCTCGCCGCCACCAGCCACGGTCACGGCACGCTCGATGCCGTGGTCATGGGCCTGGAGGGTGCGGACCCCGAGACGGTGGACCCGGTGGCGGGTCGGGAACGGGTGGCCACGATCGAACGGGAGGGCGGGCTGCTGCTGGACGGCCGGGTGCCGGTCTCCCTGCGTCCCAGCAGCATCGTGCTGCACCCCCTGACCTTTCTGCCCCAGCACTCCAACGGCATGACCTTCATCGCGCTGGACGCCGACGGTGAGGAGCTGCTGCGACGCCCCATGTTCTCGGTGGGCGGCGGCTTCGTGGTCGACGAGGCCGACATGGACCAGTCGATGGCGGACGTCGCCTCCGAGGAGCAGGGCAGTGCCATCTTCACCACCGGCGCCGAGCTGCTGCGGGTGTGCGAGGAGCGCGGCATCTCGATCTCCGAGGCGATGCTGATGCGGGAGCGGCAGTGGCGCAGCGACGAGGAGATCCGCACCGGGGCACTGGAGATCTGGCGCACCATGAGCGGGTGCATCGAGCGGGGCGTGAGCACGCACGGCGTGCTGCCCGGCGGCCTCGAGGTCAAGCGCCGCGCGGCGTCCTGGTACGAGTCGCTCAGCGCCGAGGACCCGGTCAAACTGCCCATGAACGCCTTCGAGTGGGTGTCCCTGGCCGCGCTGGCCGTCAACGAGGAGAACGCCGCCGGTGGCCGCGTGGTCACCGCCCCCACCAACGGTGCCGCCGGCATCATCCCGGCGGTGATGCACTTCGCCACCACGTACATCGAGGGTGTGGACCCGGACGAGATCGCGGTGCGGTTCCTGCTGACCGCCGGCGCGATCGGCTCGCTGTACAAGGAGCACGCCTCCATCTCGGGTGCCGAGGTGGGCTGCCAGGGCGAGGTGGGATCGGCCTGCTCGATGGCGGCCGCGGCCCTGTGCGAGGCGATGGGCGGCAAGCCCGCCCAGGTGGAGAACGCCGCGGAGATCGCCATGGAGCACAACCTCGGCCTGACCTGCGACCCGGTGGCGGGCCTGGTGCAGGTCCCGTGCATCGAGCGCAATGCCATGGCCGCCGTCAAGGCGATCACCGCCGCCCGCTTCGCACTGCGCGGCACGGGGGAGCACTTCGTGTCCCTGGACACGGTCATCGAGACCATGCGCCAGACCGGAAAGGACATGAACGAGCGCTACAAGGAGACGGCCATGGGCGGCCTGGCCGTCACCGCGGTGCCGGTCAGTCGCCCGGACTGCTGAGCAGCACCACCTCGCGGGGTACCGCGGCCGCACCCAGCCGGTCCCGCACCAGGGAGCGCAGCTCCTGGCCCGTCGGCACGGCGGCCTCGCCCGGTGAGGGCGTGACCTCGGCGACGGTGCGCGCCCCGAAGCGCTCGTCCTCCACCACCCGCAGGCGCACTGCCGCCACGCCTGGATGCGAGACCAGCAGGCGGGCCACCGCCCGCGGGTCGTGCAGCATCCCCCCGGAGGAGACGGCGCCGTCGGCCCGGCCGGTCACCCGTACCCGGCCCTGCTTATCGAGGTGCCCGCGGTCGGTCACCAGCTCCTTGCCCCCGGTGAAGGGGGTGCGCACGATCAGCAGACCGTCCTGCTCGCGGATCCGAACCCCGGCCAGCGGCCGCCCGTCCACGGCGATCGGACCGGTCTCCGTGGTGCCGTACACGTCGTGCACCCGCGCCCGTAAGTGTCGGGCCAGATCCGCGCGCAGCGCCGCGGGCAGCACGTCGGAGCCGGAGATCACCCGGGGGATCTGCAGGGGACGCCCGCGGGCATGCTCCTGATCAGCGGCGAGGACGTCCGCCAGGTGCACGGGGACACCGGTCAGCAGCTGGGGGCGCTCGCGGTGGAGCAGCTGCACGCGCTGGGCCGGGCGCAGGTGGCTCAGGTCCACCAGAGGGGAGCCCAGCACCAGTGCCCCCAGACCCACCAGCAGGCCATGGCCGTGCACGCCCGGGGCGGCGCTGGCGATGCTGGCGCCGCCGCGCAGCCCGATCCGACGGGCCAGGTCCCTCAGGGTGCGCAGCTGGGCCGCCGAGAGCGGTCCCCGGCGCTGCAGGTGGGGAGGGCCGGTGCTGCCGCTGGACCGCATCTCCAGCTCGTCGCCGGCGGTGAGCGCAGTCGCCAGGACCTGCCGCAGCGGAGCGTCGGGGGGCAGCTCGGCCACCTGCGGCGGGCAGCGCGGCACGGACCGTGCGGAGGTGGCCGTGCGGCCGCGGTGCATCAGCGCGGTGATCCCGTCGAGGTCGCGTGCCGTCAGCTCTCCCTTGGCGTCGGTGAGGACCACCCGGCGGGGCTGCAGACGGGCCCGCAGGCGCAGGGCGGTGCGGGCCTGGAGGATCCTCATGACCGACGCTCCGGAGCCCGGTGTCGCAGCGAGCGGAACGGGCGGGCCGATCGGTCGCGGCGGAGCAGCCGGGCGACCCAGCCCTGGCCCCTGCCGGCCAGATGAGCGGAGCGCGCCGGTGCGGCCTGGGACACCACGGCCCCGATCCGCGCCCACCACGGCGAGATCAGGCTGCGATCGCCGTCCAGGGCCCGCAGCACCATCGCCGCTGCCTGCTCGGGGCTGAGGGCGGTCCGAGGATCGGAGCCGTAGGTGGGGGCGGCCATCGCGGTGGCCACCAGTGGCATCTCCACCACGCAGATGCCCACGCCGCGGGCGGAGGCCTCCGGGCGCAGGGCCCGCAGCCAGGTGTCCAGCCCGCTCTTGGTGGCCGCGTAGGCGGCCCAGCCCGGGGTGGGGATGCGGGTGGTCGCGCTGGTGACGGCCACCACCCGGCCTCTTCCACGGGCGCACATCGGCTCCAGCAGCGCCAGGATCAGCGTGGCCGGGCCCAAAAGGTTGGTGCCGGCCAGGCGCACCAGGTCATGGGGCCGCCCGAAGGTCTCGCTGAGGCCGCGATGGATCGAGTGCCCGGCCAGCGCGATCACCGCCTCGGGCACACCGTCCTGCAGGATCGCTGCCGCCATGTGTGAGACCGCCTCCTGGTCGCGCAGGTCGCAGGCATGGACGGTGGCGGTCCCGCCGGCCTCGCGCACCCGCGCCGCCAGGGCCTGCAGGCGTGCCTCGTCGCGGGCCGAGAGGACGAGGTGCTTACCGCGCCGGGCGAGGGCCAGGGCCAGGGCGGTGCCGATGCCGCCGGTGGCACCGGTGAGGACGATCATGCGATCAGTCCACCACACCGGGGAGGGCTCGTGGGTGCGCCGCGCCTCACCAGGAGCCGCGGCGGTACGGGCCCGGGTACAGCGAGCCGTCGCGCACCCCGAGCTCGTGGGCGGCGCGCTGCGGCCAGGCAGGCTCGCGCATCGCCACGCGCCCCAGTGCCACCGCGTCCGCGTCGCCGCGCTCGAGGATCTGCTGCGCTCCGTGGGGGTCCGTGATCAGTCCGACGGCGGCCACGGGGATGTCCGTGGCCTCGCGGATCGACCGGGCGAACCCCACCTGGTACTCGGCCTTGACCGCGATGTCGGCGATCACGGCACCACCGGTGGAGACGTGCAGGGCATCCACCCCGATCCGGGACAGGGCGCAGGCCAGCTCGATGGAATGCCGGGTGTGCCAGCCGCCGTCGATCCAGTCCGTGGCGCTGATCCGCACGATCAGCGGCTTGTGCGCGGGCCACACCTGCCGGACGGCCTCGGCGATCTCCAGGGCGAGCCGCCTGCGCCCCGCGTCGTCGCCGCCGTACTCGTCGCTGCGGGTGTTGACCAGGGGGGAGAGGAACTCGTGCACCAGGTACCCGTGGGCGAAGTGCAGCTCCACGGCGTCGAAGCCGGCCTGTTCAGCGCGGCGGGCGGCAGTCACGAAGTCGTCGATCAGAGCGGTGATCCCGGCCCGATCCAGGACCTCGGGCGGGTCGAGGCCGGGGAACGGCTCGTCGGTGGGGCCCACCGTGCGCCAGCCTCCGGCGAGCTCGGGGATCGTGCCGTGGCGGCCGGCGTAGCGGGGCAGGGACGGCCAGGTCGAGGCCTTGCGGCCCGCGTGGGCGAGCTGCACCGCGACCTTCGCTCCCTGTGCCTGGCAGAAGGAGACGATGCGGGACCAGGAGTGCATCTGGTCGTCGTTCCACAGGCCGGTGTCCTGCGGCGAGATGCGGCCCTGCGGGCACACGGCCGTGGCCTCGGTGATCAGCAGTCCGAATCCGCCGGCGGCACGGGCACCCAGGTGCATCAGGTGCCAGTCGGTGGGGATCCCGTCCTTGGCCTCGACCGAGTACTGGCACATGGGGGCCAGCCAGATGCGGTTGCGGATCTTCAGCTCCCGCAGGGACATCGGGGTGAACAGGGCCGGGGTGACATCGGCGGGCGGAGCACTGCGCGGAAGCTCGGCCTCCGTCGCCCTCGATGCCGGGGGAGTGCTGCGCACCGGAGGGCGGCGCGCGGGGCCGACGGGAGCGAGTTCAGGGACCATGGTCCCTCTACGGTAGCGCGTCACCTGGGTCGCAATGCCCGTTCTGAGACCTCTCGGGACGCTCTGGGGGTGCCCCTTGCCGACGCGGTGCAAGCTTGCTAGCTTTCTCGCATGTCAGCACCGTCGGACTCATCACCGACCCCGTCCAAGGTCCAGTTCAACGTCTATCTGCCGCAGGAACTCGTGATCGCCGTCAAGCACCGTGCGATCGACGAGTCCTCGAGTCTGAGCGACCTCGTGCGCCGAGCGCTCACCCAGTACCTCGACCATCCCCACGATGCTCGCCCCCACTGCACCGAGGAGCCCCGATGACCGCCCAGCACCCCACCGCTGCCTTCACCGTGTACCCCCTGCGCTTCACCGACGACGCCCCCGCCATGATCGCCTTCCTGCGCACCCTCGGCATGGCGCCGGTGGTGACCACCGAGGGCGGCACTTTCGCCGAGATGGTCGCCGGCGGCGGGGGTCGCGTCATGGTCCACACCGCCGAGCACGCCGAGACCGCAGCACCCGCGGGGGAGACCCAGCTGTGCCTGTCCGTCGTGGACACCGATGCCGCCGCAGCCCAGCTGCGCGACCGGGGGCTCGAGGTGCGCGTGTGGGACGAGACCTACGGGCGCCAGGGCGCCGTGCGCGGTCCCCGCGGTGAGGACATCGCCATCAACGAGCAGCAGCGGGACCTGTACGGCTACCTCGGGCATGGTGGGGCGGACGCCCAGGTGGACGATCGCCTGTCCGTCACCGCCGTCCGGGTCAGTGCCGAGGGTCCTGACCGCGACCGGGATGTCGACTTCTTCGCCGCGCTCGGCTTCGCGCCTGCCGGTGCGGGCGACCAGTGGTGGCAGGCGCTGTCCGCCCCGGGCGCGGGCACGATCGGCCTGCACGCCCCCGGTGGGGAGGACGACCGCGTCTCGCGCCCCTCCGGTACCGAGTTCGGGGACATCGCCCTGGTGCGCCTGGGATTCGAGACCGCCGAGGACCTCGATGCGCTTGCCGCCCGGCTGCGGGACGCCGGCCACGACGCCCGGGTGGTGGAGGACGAGGTGCGGTCCGTCCACGTCACCGACCCCGACGGGAAGCATCTGGAGATCCATCCGCGAACCTGACCGCGCCGACCCGGCGATCGCACGGCGGATCCGGCTCTGTGTCTCAGGTCTCAGTGCGATAGCGTGGGCGCGTTCACCAACGCCCACCGCCGCGGGACCATCCTGCGGGATCCAGACGCAGCAGGAGAGCCAGATGTCCGACGCCCCCACCGGTGCCGACGCCACGCCCCAGGAGCAGGAGGAGCAGGCGGTCTACCCGCCGCCCTCGGAGTTCGTCGAGCACGCCGTGGCCCGCCCCTCCCTGTACGGTGAGGCCGAGCGCGACCGCCTGGCCTTCTGGCGCTCCCGTGCCTCGGTGCTGAGCTGGAAGACCCCGTTCACCCATACCCTGGACTGGTCGAACCCGCCGTTCGCGAAGTGGTTCGCCGACGGCACCCTGAACGCCTGCTACAACTGCGTGGACCGCCATGTGGAGGCCGGCCACGGCGAGCAGGTGGCGCTGCTGGCGGAGTACGAGGACGGCAGCGATGCCCGCTACACCTACGCCCAGCTGCGCGAGGAGGTCTCCCGCATGGCCAACGTGCTGGGCGATCTGGGCGTGCGCACCGGGGACCGGGTGGCGATCTACCTGCCCATGGTCCCCGAGGCTGTCATCGCCATGCTGGCCTGCGCCCGCATCGGTGCCCCCCACTCGGTGGTGTTCGGCGGGTTCTCCTCCGACGCACTGCGCTCGCGCATCGAGGATGCCGAGGCGACCGCGGTGATCACTGCCGACGGTCAGTTCCGCCGCGGCAAGGCCCTGCCCCTGAAGAGCGCTGTGGACGAGGCCCTCGCCAAGGGCGGGGATTCCGTCCAGAAGGTGCTGGTGGTGCGCCGCACCGGCGGCGAGGTGGAGTGGACCGAGGGGCGCGACGTGTGGTGGCACGAGGCGCGCGAGAGCGCCTCCACCGATCACGAGCCCGTGTGGGTGGAGGCCGAGCACCCGCTGTTCATCCTCTACACCTCCGGCACCACCGGTAAGCCCAAGGGGATCGTGCACACCACCGGCGGCTACCTCACCCAGGCCGCCTACACCCACCGCGCGGTGTTCGACCTCAAGCCCTCCAGCGACGTCTACTGGTGCACGGCGGACGTCGGCTGGGTCACCGGCCACACCTACGTGGTGTACGGGCCGCTGGCCAACCGGGCCACCCAGGTGATCTACGAGGGCACCCCGGACACCCCTCACCAGGGCCGCTGGTGGGAGGTGGTGGAGAAGTACAAGGTCACCCTGTTCTACTCCTCGCCCACGGCGATCCGCACCGCCATGAAGTGGGGCGAGGAGATCCCGGGCCGCTTCGACCTGTCCAGCCTGCGCCTGCTGGGCAGCGTGGGCGAGTCCATCAACCCCGAGGCGTGGCGCTGGTACCACCGGGTGATCGGCGGGGGGCGCTGCCCCATCGTGGACACCTGGTGGCAGACCGAGACCGGTGCCATCATGATCTCCCCGCTGCCCGGGGTCACCTCCGCCAAGCCCGGCGCCGCCCAGGTGCCGCTGCCGGGCATCCGGGCCGACGTCCTCAACGACGCCGGGGACCCGGTGGCCGACGGCGATGCCGGCTACCTGGTGCTCACCGAGCCGTGGCCGGCGATGCTGCGCGGCATCTGGGGTGACGACCAGCGCTTCAAGGACACCTACTGGTCACGGTTCCCGGGCCGCTACTTCGCCGGTGACGGTGCCAAGAAGGATGAGGACGGCGACATCTGGCT
Source organism: Brachybacterium sp. p3-SID1565 (assembly GCF_025143785.1). Taxonomy (NCBI): domain Bacteria; kingdom Bacillati; phylum Actinomycetota; class Actinomycetes; order Micrococcales; family Dermabacteraceae; genus Brachybacterium; species Brachybacterium sp. p3-SID1565. The sequence continues at coordinate 5,256 of NZ_JAMBDS010000031.1, read as the reverse complement.
GCTGGGCCGGGTGGACGACGTCATGAACGTCTCCGGGCACCGCCTGTCCACCACCGAGATCGAATCGGCCCTGGTGGCCCACGACTGGGTGGCCGAGGCCGCGGTGGTCGGTGCCAGCGACGAGACCACCGGGCAGGCCGTGGTGGCCTTCGTGATCCTGCGCGAGGAGGCGCTGGAGGAGGTCGAGGCCGCCGGCGGTGCGGAGAAGGCCGCCGAGGCCCTGCGCCTGCACGTGGGCCGGGAGATCGGGCCGATCGCCAAGCCCAAGAAGGTGCTGCTGGTGACCGAGCTTCCCAAGACCCGCTCCGGCAAGATCATGCGCCGACTGCTGCGCGACGTCGCCGAGAACCGTCAGGTGGGGGACACCCAGACCCTGGCGGACTCCTCGGTGATGGACCTCATCCAGCAGGGGTTCACCGGGAGACGCTGATATCACCGAGGCTGGTGGTGATCGACACGGTGCCGATCACCTCACCCTCGCCCGTCAAGAACGCCGGGTCCACGTCCACCGTTCCCGCGTCGGAGCCGGCCCGGACCACGCGCCGTGCGGTGCCGGGGGCGGTCATGGACACCTCTCCCACATCGTTGGTGACGGTCACGTCCCCCTCCGCGTCCAGGGGCAGCGCGATGTCCACGTCCCCGAGACTGGAGGTCACCGTGATCCCCCCGGGCACGGACGCGACGGGAGCGAGCTCCACCGAGCCCACATCGGCCTGCACGGTGATCCCCCCGGGGGCGTCGACGCTGCTCAGGCGCACGTCACCGACGTCGGAGGTCGCGGAGATCGAGGCGAACTCGCCGGCGGCGTCGATCCCGCCCACGTCGGCGCGCAGGTCCACCGCCATGCGGTGCCCCTCGGGCACCAGCACGAGCAGGTCGCGGTGCTCGTCGAGCAGGCCGCCGAAGCGGTTCATGCCGGGCTGGCTGACGGTCACTCGCGGGCCCTGGGCCGAGCCCTCGACCGCGACGCGGGCACGAGCGGTCTCCTCGGGGCCGGGCAGGTCGGTGCTGCCGGGATCGACCAGGGCCAGGGTCACCTGATCCACGTCAGGGGAGGCGGCCAGGCGGACGTCGGCCACGCGGGTGCTGAGAGCAAGCGACGGCGGTGTCCCCAGCTCATGGGTGGCTGCCACCTCGCCGAAGCCGCGGTTGATGGCCCAGGACGTCACGGACACCCCGGCCAGGGCCAGCAGTGCCAGGACCAGGAGGGCGGCGGCCACCGCCGTGGAGACGGTGCGCCAGGCGCGACCACCGCCGGGGGAGGGCGTGAGGCGCCGGGCCGGCTCGGTCCGCACCCGCGGGGACGGTGCACGGTCGAGCGTGGGGTCGGCGGCCGGTTTGAGGGGTGCGGTGGGGACGGTCATCACTGGTCCTCCGTCTCGAGATAGCGCAGCACCGCCATGACACGGCGGTTCTCGCCGTCCACGGGGGGCAGGTCGAGCTTGGTGAGCAGGGACGAGATGTGCTTCTCGACGCTGCCGGCGGAGACGAACAGCGCATCGGCGATCGCCTGGTTGGAGCGTCCCTGCGCCATCAGCGCCAGCACCTCGCGCTCGCGGGGGCTGAGGGTCTCGAGGGTGCGGCGCCGACGGGAGCGCACGAAGATCTGCTGGACCACCTCCGGGTCCAGCCAGGTGCCGCCGGAGCCGACCGTCTCCACCACCCCCAGGAAGTCCTCGACGTCGGCCACGCGGTCCTTGAGCACGTAGCCCAGTCCGCGGGGGGAGTCGGCGATCAGCTCGGAGGCGTAGCGCTCCTCGACGTACTGGGAGAGCACCAGCAGCGCCGCCTCGGGGTCCTGCTGGCGCATCAGGGTGGCCGCACGCACGCCCTCGTCGGTGAAGGTGGGGGGCATGCGCACGTCGATCACCGCCAGGTCCGGCCGGTGCGCGCTGACGGCGCTCAGCAGCGCGGTGCCGTCCCCCACCGCGGCGACCACCTCATGGCCTGCATCCGTCAGCAGCCGTTCGAGGCCGGCGCGCAGCAGCACGGCGTCGTCGGCGATCACGATCCTCATCGGAGGGCCTCCTGGGTGGGGGTGGGGGCGTCCGTCGACGGCGCCCGGGCGGGTTCATGGTCGGACTGCTCGCCGGTGCCGAGCCCGGGGCGGGCGTCCAGGGGGATCACGGCCCGCAGGACGGTACCGGTGCCGGTGGGGGGATCGGTCAGCTCCAGACGGCCACCGGTGGCTCGCACCCGGTCGGTGAGCCCCGCCAGGCCGGTGGAGACGCCGTCACGGTGCACCCGGGCTCCGCCGCGGCCGTCGTCCTCGATGCGCACCAGCAGGGTTCCTGCCTGTTCGGTGAGGGAGACCGCGGCCCGCGTGGCGTCGGCGTGCTTGGTGATGTTGGTCAGCGCCTCGGCCACCACGAAGTACGCGACGGCCTCGCGCTCGCGGTCCAGGCGGGTCTGCAGCTCGATGCTCAGGTCCACCGGGACGGAGGAGCGGGCCGCGAGGGCGGACAGCGCCGCGTCCAGTCCGCGGTCCTCGAGCACCGCGGGGTGGATGCCGCGGGCGAGCTGGCGCAGGTCCGCCATGATCCCCTTGGCCTCCGCATGGGCGTGGGAGACCAGGTCGGTGGCGCGCTGCGGATCGGTGGCGATCGCGCTCCTGGCCATGCCCAGGGTCATCGCCATCGCCACCAGGCGCGGCTGGACGCCGTCGTGCAGGTCCCGCTCGATCCGTGCACGCTCCTGAGCGGCGGCGTCGACCGCGCCCTGACGGCGGTGGGTCAGCTCGACCACCTGCTCGCGCAGGTCCTCCTCGGAGCCGGAGATCATCACCCGGGCCAGGCCCCTGTCCGCCAGGGCGCCCACCACGGCGGCGAGAGCACCGAGCACCAGGGCGGTCAGGGAGATCAGCACCAGCGCCCAGGCGGGCACGGTGATGGTGCCCAGGGTGAGGGTGCCGTGGACGAGGGCGAGCTCTGCGGCCACCCACCACACCCACAGCAGGGTCAGCAGGCACAGCAGGAAGAACGACGCCGAGAGCATCGCCAGGTGGTGGTGCAGCACCCCCCGCCAGAAAGGGCCGGAGGAGAGGTCCAGCCAGAGGTCGTGCAGCCAGCCGCCCAGCCCGGTGCGGGTGCTGCGGCGCCGGGCGGGGACGATCACGTCGATGCCGTGCACCCCGGCCGCACGATGCTGCTCGTACCGGTTCGCCAGCTGCATCAGCACCGCCCATGGGATCAGCAGCAGCAGGCCGCTGCCGGCGGCGAACAGCGATCCCACGCCGGTCAGGAACAGACTGATGCTGATCCAACCCCAGGTGAGGCCCAGCAGGCCCTCGACGACGACCACGGCCAGGGACGGCAGTCGCAGCCGTGGTCGGTGCACCGGGGCGGTGTCGGCGGTGGTGAGGTCCATGGCACTGACACTAGGCCGCCCGGGGCGCGGTTCCCACGGGGAGGTCCCGTCGAAGCAGTGGGGGAAATCCCCCAGGGGCGGCGGTCCCGTGCGGAGTGCGATTGAATGTGTCCATGAGCAACGATGCGAGCAGCCCCTCCCACGACATCATCGATCCCGCCGCCGACGGCTCCTCCCCCGACGGCGGAGGCCCCGCGGGGATCGACGGCTCCACCGGCCAGGTCGTGGAGCAGGAGGACAAGGTCGCCGGGTCCATCGCCCAGGACGAGGGCCCCACACGGGGCACCCTGCGCGATGTCGCCGACTCCCTGGGTATCTCCAGCGCGGTCGCGCTGCGCGCCCTGCGCGGCACCGACGACATCCGCCCGCTGATGGCCACCCGGGTGCGGGAGGCCGCCGAGCGCCTGAACTTCCCGCTGGAGGAGCTGGCCGACGAGGACTCCCACCACGGCGTGGTGGCCGTGCTGGTCAACACCATGCGCAACACCTGGATCTCGGACCTGGTGCGTGCCATCCGCATCGAGCTGACCGCCACCGGGCGCTCCGCCGTGGTGGTGCCCACCCGCCGCCGCGTGCCCGAGTACCCCGTCGCCGCCGACACCGAGGCCATCGAGTCCCTGGTGCGGCTCGGCGTGGACGGCTTCCTGATGATCTCGGACCTGGCCGACATGGACAGCGTGCTGGAGGCCACCGGGGACCGGCCCTTCGTCGGCATCGGCTGCTCGCGCGACTTCGTGGGGCGCTTCGACACCGTGCGCATCGACGACGAGGTGGGCCAGGGCCTGCTGGTCGACCACCTCGTGGGGCTGGGCCACACCGAGATCGCCCATGTCGGCGGGGTCGGTGCCGAGGTGGCCCGTGAGCGCGCCGATGGCTTCCGCAAGGCCATGGAGCGCCACGGCCTCAGCGAGACGGCGCGCGTCGAGCCCGGCGACTTCACCGAGCAGGTGGGCCACACCGCCGGTTCGATGCTGCTGCGCGGCAGCCGGGTCCCCACTGCCATCACCTGTGCCAACGACCTGACCGCGATCGGGGTGCTCTCCGCCGCCCGGGAGGCAGGGTACGAGGTGCCTGAGCAGCTGGCCGTGGCCGGCTACGGCAACACCTCCCTGGCCGCCTCCGGCATCGCCCAGCTCACCAGTGTGGACCCCAACTCCGATCGGCTCGGTGCGCTGGCCGCTCAGTTCCTGGTGGACCGGGTCTCCGGCCACGTGGGACCCGCCCGTGACGTGGCCGTGGCGCCCTCCATCGTGGTGCGCCGCTCCAGCTCCGCCGGACCCCGCCCCGCCCAGGAGCGCCGCAAGCGCATCTCCGTGGACTGAGGTGTGCCCGCCCACCCTGCGGTGGGTGCACACCCCGGCACGTCCTGCACGACCTGAACTGCCCCTCCCTCCTGCGATAGGCTCCGCTCATGATCAACACCACGAACGACCCGAGCACGCCGCCCACCCAGCGGTCCATCGGCGAGCTCGTCCAGTCCATCCGGGACGAGCTCCTCGGCGTCGTCCACCACGAGATCGACATCGCCAAGAAGGAGTTCACGGCGATCGCGATCAAGGCCGGGATCATCGCGGCCTGCGCCGCGGTGCTGCTGTTCCTGCTGCTCTCGGCCTGGGTGATGCTGCTGTTCTTCGCCGCCACCGGTCTCGAGGCCCTCGGCATGCCCTACTGGGGTGCGTTCCTGCTGATCGCCGGCGTGTTCATCGTGCTGAGCCTGATCGCCGGCCTGGTCGCCTTCCTGGTGTACAAGCGCATCAAGGCGCCCACCACCACGATCGAGACCGCCCAGAGCGCGGTGGGCGCCGTGCAGGGCAAGCGCCGCAGCAACGCCGTCTCCTACGACGACACCTTCGAGGAGCTCTACGGCAAGAAGGTCAGCGCCCGCACCGA
>NZ_JAMBDS010000030.1:0-36679 GCF_025143785.1 Brachybacterium sp. p3-SID1565 | reverse complement strand
GGGTCCCCATGATCCGCGCATTGGTGGCGGCGAGCTCGAGGCGGGTCTGGCCCGGGGGGGGGGGGGGGGGCCGGTCGGCGGGCCGTGCGCGTGCGCGGTCGCGGGAGTTCAGTCGCGGGTGAGGCGACGGTAGGTGACGCGGTGGGGGCGGGCCGCCTCCTCGCCCAGGCGGGCCACCTTGTTGGCCTGGTAGGACTCGAAATTGCCCTCGAACCAGTACCAGTTGGCGGGGTTCTCCTCGGTACCCTCGTAGGCCAGGATGTGGGTGGCCACGCGGTCCAGGAACCAGCGGTCGTGGGAGACCACCACGGCGCAGCCGGGGAACTCCAGCAGTGCGTTCTCGAGCGAGCCGAGGGTCTGCACGTCCAGGTCGTTGGTGGGCTCGTCCAGCAGCAGCAGGTTGCCGCCCTGCTTGAGGGTGAGGGCCAGGTTCAGGCGGTTGCGCTCACCGCCGGAGAGCACCCCGGCCTTCTTCTGCTGGTCCGGGCCCTTGAAGCCGAACTGGGAGACGTAGGCGCGGGAGGGGATCTCCACCTTGCCCACCTGGATGAAGTCCAGGCCGTCGGAGACCACCTCCCACAGGGTCTTCTCGGGGTCGATGTTCTCGCGGCCCTGGTCCACGTAGCTGATCTTCACGGACTGGCCGATCTTCAGCTCGCCCCCGTCGATCTCCTCGAGCCCCACGATGGTCTTGAACAGCGTGGTCTTGCCCACGCCGTTGGGGCCGATGACGCCGACGATGCCGTTGGGAGGCAGCGAGAAGGACAGATCGTCGATGAGCACCCGGTCGCCGAAGCCCTTCTTGAGGTTCTTCGCGTCGATCACCTGGGAGCCCAGGCGGGGGCCGGGCGGGATGGTGATCTCCTCGAAGTCGAGCTTGCGGGTCTGCTCGGCCTGGGCGGCCATCTCCTCGTAGCGGGCCAGGCGGGCCTTGGACTTGGCCTGGCGGCCCTTCGCGTTGGAGCGCACCCACTCGAGCTCGTCCTTGAGGCGCTTGGCGAGCTTGGCGTCCTTCTTGCCCTGGACGCTGAGGCGCTCCTCCTTCTTCTGCAGGTAGGTGGAGTAGTTGCCCTCGTAGGGGTACAGGTGACCGCGGTCCACCTCGGCGATCCACTGGGCGACGTGGTCCAGGAAGTACCGGTCGTGGGTGACGGCGATGACGGCGCCCTCGTACTGCTGCAGGTGCTGCTCCAGCCACAGCACGCTCTCGGCGTCGAGGTGGTTGGTGGGCTCGTCCAGCAGCAGCAGGTCCGGCTTCTGCAGCAGCAGCTTGCACAGGGCCACGCGGCGGCGCTCGCCGCCGGAGAGGTGGGTGACGGGCTCGTCGCCGGGCGGGCAGCGCAGGGCATCCATCGCCTGCTCGAGCTGGGAGTCGAGGTCCCAGCCGTTGGCGTTGTCGATCTCCGTCTGGAGCTTGCCCATCTCCTCCATCAGGGCGTCGAAGTCGGCATCGGGCTCGGCCATCTCCTCGCCGATGGCATTGAAGCGCTGCACCTTCTCATACAGCTCGCCCATGCCCTCCTGGACGTTCTCCAGGACCGTTTTGGACTCGTCCAGCGGGGGCTCCTGCAGCAGGATGCCCACGCTGTAGCCGGGGCTGAGGCGGGCCTCACCGTTGCTGGGCTGGTCCAGCCCGGCCATGATCTTCAGGATGGTGGACTTGCCGGCGCCGTTGGGGCCGACCATGCCGATCTTGGCGCCCGGGTAGAAGCTCATGGTGACGTCATCGAGGATGACCTTGTCGCCCACGGCCTTGCGGGCCTTGTACATGGTGTAGATGAACTCTGCCAACGTGGATTCCTGTCCGAAAAGGGGTAGCGGGGTCTCACCGGCGTGCCGCGGAACGGCACCGCTCGGGACGTCTCACGGTCACCGACTCTACCCGGAACGCCCCGTCCTCCGAGGCGCGGCACTGCGGTTCCCTCACGGATGAGAACGGGGTGCAGGGGCCGGTGCTCCCCCAGGGCCCCTGCCGGGGCTGGACCGGACGATCGCGGCGCTGGGCTGAGCACCGGCGGTCGGCCGCTCAGTCCAGGGGCACGCCCCTGGCGGCGAGCACCTCGCGGGCGATCTCGGTGCCGTGCCGCTCGGCCTGGTCGCCCTGCTCGCCGTTGCGGGGCCACAGGTGGGCGTCGATCCCCAGTGCACGTGCGGCGTCGACGTTCTCCTGCTTGTCGTCGAAGAAGATCACGGCCGAGGGGATGGACACGCCGCCGGTCTCGTGGGAGAGCGCCTGCAGCAGCACCTCGAAGATCTCGCGGTCGGGCTTGACGGCGCGCTCCTCCCCCGAGATCACCGCGAAGCTGAAGGCCTCGAACCAGTCGGCCCGGCGCACGTCCTGCCCGAAGGCGACCGAGGCGTTGGACAGCAGCGCCATCCGCACGTCGTTGCGGGCGAGATCGTGGATGAGCTCGCGGGATCGGGGATCCAGCGTCAGGAAGTAGCGGTTGTCGGCGTCCTGCAGCTCGGCGACCTCCTGCTCGCTGAGCTCCTCGACGGCGACGGAGCGCGCCACCGCGCCCCAGTAGTCCTCGCAACTGAGCTCACCGCTGTCGTAGGCCAGGCGCTCGGCCCACAGCGCGGCGCCGAGGGCATCGGCGTCACCGCCCAGCAGGGCGTGGACGTCGGGCACGGGGTCGTGGCCGTTGCTGAGGACCCCGCCGAAGTCGAAGACGACGGTGGGGCGGGGCGGGGTGCGGTGGCGCTTCCGGGGGCTCATCGGGGGCTCACTGGTCCTCACAGGTGGGAAGTCCGTCGACGCCGCCGGTGGCGGCGATGGTCTCGGTGGCCCTCAGCGCCTCGTCGAAGGAGCCGACGGCCACCACCTCGAGCCCATCGGGCTCGTAGCCGAGCACCTGATCGCAGTTGTCGCGGGGCGCGAGGAAGAACTCGGCGTCGGCGTCGCGGGCACCCACCATCTTCTGGCGGATCCCCCCGATGGAGCCGACGGTGCCATCGGGGGAGATGGTGCCGGTGCCGGCGATCGCGCGCCCCCCGGTGAGGGCACCCGGGGTGAGCTCGTCGTACACCGACAGGGAGAAGATCATGCCGGCACTGGGCCCTCCGATGTCGCCGACGGCGATCTCCACGTCCATCGGGAAGTCGTAGCCCTCGGAGAGCACCACACCGAGCCGGGGAGTGCCGTCGACGATCTCGGTGGGCACCTCCAGCGCCACCTCCTGGTCGTCGCGGCGCACCGTGATCGGCAGCGTGCGGCCCTCCTCCGCACCCCGCACCAGGGCCTGGAACCCGGGCAGGTCCGCGGCGGTCTCGCCGTCGATCTCCAGCAGCACGTCCCCGGGCTCGAGGTGGCCGTCGGCGGGGGCACCCTGCTGGACACCGGCAACCATCACCACGGGCTCGTACTCGATGCCCAACTCCTCCAGGGCCACCGCCACGGCGCCCTGCTGGGAAGTGGACATCTGCACCGCATTGTCCAGGGTGGTCTGCTCGCGGGTCTGGTCCGGCGGGAACATGAGCTCACGCGGCATCACGGCCCGGCTGCGGTCGAACCAGGAGACCACCACGTCCACCGGGGTCACCACGTATCCGGGACCGCCGTCGACGGAGACGGTGGTCATCATCAGAGAACCGTCGGTGGGGTAGGTCTCCACCCCGTCGATCTGCACGATCTGCTCGTCGCGGTACTCCCCCAGCACGTCGATCGCCGGGCCGGGCTGCTCGATCACGTACGGCACCGGGATCAGGGCCCCGCCCAGGATCAGCGCGCACAGCAGCCCCAGCGAGACCAGCGCGGTGCGCGGGTGGGCCAGCTGGGCGTCCTCGACGGCCTGGGAGGCGCGTCGGCGCAGGCCACGCCGACTCCGGGCGGGCGGCGCAGGGGCTCCGGTGGGATCACTCACCCCGACATTGTGCCCCACCACCAGCAACCCCCCGGGATGGCTGGGTACGCTGGCCGCCGACCCAACTGCGGAGGTGGCCAATGAGCGAGAACCCGATGTCGGGCGGACCCGGCGGCATGGACGAGGAGGCCCTCAAGCGCTTCCTGCAGGAGGCGTTCGGGGGTGCGATCCCCGAGGAGGCCCTGGACGGGCTGGACCTGTCCGCTCTCGCCCAGCAGGCGAACCTGCCGCAGGATCCGTCGCAGCTGCGGGCCGCCGCCGCGCAGATGCAGCACCTGTTCTCCGCGCAGGGCGACGGCCCCGTGAACTGGACTCTCGCCGAGGACGTGGCGCGCCGCACCGCCGCCGGGCAGGCGCAGATGCCGGGCCTGCCCGCCCCCACCGGCACCCCGGGCGATCCCACGCCCACCGACGCGCAGGTGTCCGAGCTGCGTCAGGCCGCGCAGGTGGCGCGACTGTGGCTGGATCCGGTGCTGGCGATCGATGTGCCCTCCCAGGAGCTGGGGGTGCTCGGTCGCGGCACCTGGCTGTACCGCACCCTGCCGCGCTGGCAGTCCACCGTGGAGCCGGTCGCCAAGTACATGGCCGGAGCTATCGGCGAGGCCATCGCGGCGCAGCTGGGGCAGATGGACGAGAACCCGCTGCCGATGCCCGGTGACCCGGCCGCGATGATGGAGCGCTTCGGCGGCACCATGTTCGGCGTCCAGTTCGGCCACGCCATCGGCTCGCTGGCCCGTGAGGTCGCGGGCACCACCGACCTGTCGCTGCCCCTGGGGCCCGACGGCGCCCCCGCCCTGGTGGCCGCCAATGTGGAGGACCTGATCTCCTCCCACCAGCTGGATGCTCCCGCGGCCAGGATCTTCCTGGCCGCCCGGGAGATCGCCCATGCGGCGCTGTTCGCGGCGCACCCCTGGCTGGGCAGGGCCCTGTTCTCGGCGATCGAGGACTACGCCCGCGGCATCACCCTGGACCTGGATGCGCTGGACGAGATGGTGCGCGACCTGGACCTCTCGGACCCGAAGGCGCTGCAGGCCCGCCGCCCGGAGGAGATGTTCGTGTTCACCCGTCGGGCCTCGCAGGAGCGGGCCCTGGAGGAGCTGGCCACCACCCTCGCGCTGGTGGAGGCGTGGGTGGACCACGTGACCACGAAGGCCCTGGAGGGCAAGCTGCCGCAGCTGGAGGCGATGCGGGAGGTGCTGCGGCGCCGGCGCGCCACCGGCAGCCCCGCCGAGCAGATGCTGGCTGGCACCGTGGGCATCGAGCTGCGCCCGCGGCGGGTGCGGGAGGCCCTGGCCTGGTGGGAGAGCGTGCTGGCCACCGAGGGCGTGACCGGGCGCGAGGCGAAGTGGGACCACCCCGATCTGCTGCCCAGCGCGGAGGTGCTCTCCGGAAGGCCCCAGGCGCCGCGCCCCGAGGCCGCCGAGGACGAGGCGCTCTCGGACGTGGAGATCCCCGCGGACTTCGATGCGGAGCTGGAGAAGCTGCTGTCCGGCGAGGGGCAGCAGAGCGCTCCGCGCGAGGACGGCCAGGGCGGCCTGCGCGAGGAGGACGAACTCGACGGGACCGACGACGGGACCGATGACGACGGGACTGATCCCGATCCCGGGAACCGCCCCGCATGACCGCACCGCCTGAGCCGGCGCTGCAGCAGGTGCGGGCCGCGCGCTCCGCGGCCACCGGTGCGCGGATCGCCCGCCAGTACGAGTCGCTGCTGCAGCAGAACCCGCAGGCGGTATACCGCGACGGCGGCCCCGTGCACCTGACGGCCAGCGCGATCGTGGTGGACGCCCCGGGCGAGCACGTGGCCCTGGTGTGGCACCGCAAGGGACAGTTCTGGGTGCAGCCCGGCGGGCACCTCGAGCCCGGGGAGACCAGCCTCGAGGCGGCCGCCCTGCGCGAGGTCGCCGAGGAGACGGGTGTGCACGAGGTGCAGCGGATCGGCCCCGGCCCTGCGGTGCTGCACCAGCACCACCTGGCCGCGGCCTTCGGTTCCTGCCGGGCCCACTGGGACGTGCAGTACCTGCTGCGCACCCCGCGGCCGGCCGCCGCGACCCCGTTGCGACCCAGCGAGGAGTCCCCCGAGGTGATCTGGGCGCCGTGGCCGCTGCTGGCAGGCGCCCGCAGCAGGCAGCGATCCCTGCCGGCGGGCACGGTCGCGGACCTGGAGGAGACCCTGGAGCTGCTGGGCACGTGGGCGGCCCGGCACTGGTGAGGGCACAGGAGGTGGGGGCTAGTCCCTCGCCTCCCGAGGTTCGTCCGGTTCCCGGGGTGCGGGCAGGTCCTGCTCCCAGGCCACTCCCTCGAGGAACCCGCGGGCGCGCTGCGCCTGCGGGTACCGGTCCATCAGGGCCTGGAATTCCGGCCCGTGGCCCGGCACCAGCAGGTGCACCAGTTCGTGCACCAGCACCGAGTCCACCACCCACGAGGGCATGCCCTGCAGCCGGGACGAGAGGCGGATGCTGCCCTCCGTCGGGGTGCAGGAACCCCAGCGTCGCTGCTGCCGGGTGGACCACTGCACGGAGGTGGGCCGGGCCCGGGAATCGAGGTACAGCTCACTGAGCTCGACCGCTCGAGCGGCGAGCTGCTCGTCGCTGCGGCGGGGCGCGATGGTGCGCTCCTCCTTGCGCGAGAGCTGATCGATCATGCGCCGCACCCACTGCGCCTCCTCGCGCCGGCTCATCGAGGCGGGGATCGCGACCACCAGATCGCCCTCGCGCCGGGTGATGGACACGCTGCGGCGCCGACGGGCGGATCGGCGCACCAGCACACGCTCCCCGCGGGGACCGGTGACGCCGGGATGAGGGTGCAGATCGGGCATGCGGCCAGCCTCGCACGGATCCGCACGAAGTTTTTGCTCCACAGGCTGTGCATGGCATCACTGCTGGTCGCGGTGTTGCGGGCGGTGGATCACGAGGTTCCTCCACAGCCGCCCCACCGTCATCCGCACACTGTCCACACAAGCGCGCGGGTTGTCCACAGGGCGTCCCCCGGACGCCTTTGACCCGCCCCGCCCCGAGGGGCTACGTTTCCCTGAACGTGGAGCCCCGGGATAACTAGCAGGACGCACACGGGGAAGGTGCGCGTGGTGCTGAGCGCCCCCGGGGCTCCACGGTCCGTGCGGCCGGATCCGGCTGTCCGGACCCCTGCCGTCGGCGCGGCGCACGCACTTCCTCGGCTCCCCGCAGGAGCCCCCCAGCCCGAAGCGTGCGCCGCACCGCCCGGCACGAGAACGGCATGAGATCCGTTCTCGACTCGTTCCCGTCCCGGCACGGCGTTACAGTGAGCCGACAGCCCGAACCCGACAATATGAACGAGGAGCCGACATGGCCGACGAGACCTACGCCGGAGAGTTCTACTGCGTGAAGTGCCGCGAGAAGCGCGAGGCCGAGGGGAACGTGGTCGTCTCCAACGGCCGCCGCATGGCCAAGGCCGTGTGCCCCGAGTGCGGCACCAAGCTCAACCGCATCCTCGGCAAGGCCTGAGCGCCCACCGAGAGCGCGCCGCTCACGCGGCGCTCTTCCGAGGCCGGCCCCGTCCTCGCTTCACGGCGATGACGCGGCCGGCTTCGAGTATCTGACCGCCCCACACGCCCCAGGGCTCACCGCGCTGGAGCGCACCCTCGAGGCAGGCCTCACGCAGGGGGCAGCCCGAGCACAGCTCCTTGGCCCGCTCGAGCTCCGCCGGGCGTTCGGCGAAGAACAGATCGGCGGCCTCCGGGTCGTGGCAGGGCAGGCTGGTGACCGCAGCGGTGTGCGCGGTGGAGACCGGCAGCAGGCCGGCGAGGGTGGAAGAAGAAGTCATCGTCTCGCTGCTTCGAAGATCGTCGTGGAACGGCCCGTGGGGGCGAAGGGAGGGAGGCGCCGGTGCCGCCCTCACCGCGAGGCGAGAGCCTCGTCAGCTCAGCGACGACACCGTCGGGGCATAGCCCCGCAGGCGCAGTGGGTGGGGTGCGCGAAGAAGGGCACCACCGACCGCTTCGAACTGATTGCCGATCATGGCGACACCTCCTCTCCTGTGCGCATGCCCCGGTGTCCCGGACCACGACGTGGACGATTGACGAGCGTGAGTCTACATGGCCCCCACACCCCGTCACATCTTTTTTTGACCTGCGGTTCTACTGCTGCGCCAGCAGCTCCAGCACCTGCTGGCCGTACCTCTCGAGCTTGGCGGGACCGATGCCGGGCACGCCCAGCAGCTCCTGCTCGGTGCGGGGCATCCGTTCGGCGAGGGCCTCGAGGGTGGCGTCGGTGAACACGGTGTAGGCAGGGGCGCCCGTGGCGCGGGACTGCTCCAGGCGCCAGGCGCGCAGCGCGTCCATCACCTGCTCGCTCGCGGTGGGTGGGCAGCCGGCGTGCCGACCGATGCGCTGCTCCCGGGTCCCCGTGAGGGCTCCCCCGCACGAGCGGCACTCGGAGTACACGGTGGCGCTGCGGCGCCCGGTGCGGCGCGGGCTCGCCCCCGCTCCCCCACCCTTGGCGGAGGGGTGGTCCAGCACGCCGTCCAGGAAGCGGGAGGGCTTGCGCGATCCCCGGGCGCCCGGGTTCCGCGCCGCCGACCAGGTGACGGTGAGCAGGTCACGGGCCCGCGTGAGGGCCACGTAGAACAGGCGCCGCTCCTCCTCGACCTCGGACGGTGTCTTCGCCATGGAGATCGGCAGCAGGCCGTCGCTGGCCCCCGCCACGAACACCACCGGCCATTCCAGGCCCTTGGCGGCGTGCACGGAGGCGAGGGTGACGCCCTCCACCACGGGGGCGGACTGCGCCTCGGCGCGCTCCTCGAGCTCGCCCACCACGTCCTCGATGCCCGCACCGGGCCGGGCCAGGACCGTCTGCGCCAGGCCCACCAGGGCGTTCAGCGAGTCCCAGCGGTCCCGCACCGCACCGGTGGACTCGGGGGCCTCGGGCCGCCAGCCCTGCTGGGACAGGACGTCGCGCACCGCCTGCAGCGGTTCGACCTGCTCCACGCGGGCCGCGGCGCGCAGCGCCACCATCGCCCGGCGCACCTCCTGGCGCTCGAAGAAGCGCTCCCCCCCGCGCACCAGGTAGCCGATGCCACGCCCGGTGAGGGCCTGCTCGAACGCCTCCGACTGGCTGTTGGTGCGGAACAGCACGGCCACGTCCGCGGCGGTGACCGGGGCACCGGGGCGACCCTGCTCGATCAGCTCCGCGATGCGGGCGGCGATCCCCTCGGCCTCGGCCTGGTCGTCGGGGAAGGACTCGATCAGCGGCGGCGGGCCGTCCTCGCGCTGGGAGGCCAGGGTCAGGCGGTGCTGCCGGGTGCGGCCCTGGGCGCCGTCCAGCACGGTGTTGGCCATGCGCACGATCTGGGGGGTGGAGCGGTAGTTGCGCTCCAGCCGGATGGTGCGGGCGCGCTTGAACTCGCGGGGGAAGTCCAGCAGGTAGGAGGCCCGGGCGCCGGCGAAGGTGTAGATGGTCTGGGCGGCATCGCCCACCACGCACAGGTCGTCGGAGGTGCCCAGCCACAGGCGCAGCAGCGCGTGCTGGAGAGCGGAGACGTCCTGGTACTCGTCCACCACGAAGTGGCGGTACTGGGCGCGCACCTCACGGGCGACGTCCGCCCGCTCGCTGAGGAAGCCCACCATGTGCAGCAGCACGTCCTCGAAGTCGATGACGCCGCGCTCCTTCTTGACCTCCTCGTACTGGGTGAGGATGCGGGAGATGGAGCGGGAGTCGAAACCGGCCACCCCGGGGCGGCGGGATCGCGCGGCGGCCTCGGGGTAGCTCTCCGGGGTGAGCATGGTGACGCGGGACCACTCGACCTCGGCGACGATGTCGCGCAGCGCCGCCCGGTCCACGCTCATGTGCAGCCGCCGACAGGCCTCCCCCACCCCGGCGAACTTGTTCGGCATGATCTCGGGCATGGGGCCGCCCACCACACGCGGCCAGAAGTGGCGCAGCTGCCGCAGGGCGGCGGCGTGGAAGGTGCGGGCCTGCACCGCGGGCACCCCCAGGTCCCGCAGCCGTGAGCGCATCTCCGCGGCGGCCTTCGAGGTGAAGGTGACGGCCAGCACGTGCCGGGGGTTCAGCTGCCCGGTGGCCACCCCGTAGGCGATGCGGTGGGTGATGGCGCGGGTCTTCCCGGTGCCGGCACCGGCCAGCACGCACAGCGGGGTGCCGAAGCTGCTGGCGACCTCGCGCTGCTCGGGGTCGAGCGCAGCGAGGATGTCCTCGGCACTGGGTTCAGGGACGGGGGCGGGCTGGTCGGTCATCGTCCCCCAGTCTGCCAGCGAGCTGTGACAGGCGGGCATCCGTGTGGACGCGCCGCGCGGAGGGCCCGGTCTCATCCCTCCTGCGTCAGCCAGTCGTCGATCAGTGCGCGTCCCAGAGAGGAGCTGCCGGGCAGGTCGATCCGCTCGGCGGCGAGCTCCTCGCGCAGCTGCTCGCGGGTGAACCATCGGGCCTCGGCGATCTCGTCCTCCTGCAGAACCAGGGAGGGGGTGCCGTCGGCCCAGGCCCGGTAGCCGAGCATCAGGGAGCGCGGGAAGGGCCAGGGCTGGCTGCCCACGTACTCCACGGTGTGCACGTGCAGTCCCACCTCCTCGGCGACCTCCCGCACCACGGCACCCTCGAGGGTCTCCCCCGGTTCCACGAACCCCGCCAGCACCGAGTGGAAACGGCCCCGGAAGTGGGCGTTGCGCGCCAGCAGCAGCCGGTCGCGCTCATCGCGCACGCCCATGATCACGGCGGCGTCGGTGCGGGGGAAGTGCTCGCTGCCGTCCTCACGGCAGCGCAGCACCCAGCCTCCGGCCTCTGCCTCCAGCAGCTCCCCGCAGGCCGGGCAGTGCCGCGTCGCCCGGTGCCAGGAGCCCATCGCCACGGCCGCGAGCGCCAGGTCGGCGTCGGCCGGGACCAGCTGGTCGGCCACATGGCGAAGGTCGCGCAGGTCGCGCCCGGGGTCGTCGAGCTCGGGGCTGGGCTCGGGGATCTCCACGGCGAGCACCCGCAGCCCCTCCCTCCGCCCCAGGAAGACCAGGGGCTGGTGGGTCCCGGCGCGCGGGTCCTCGCTCTCCAGCAGCAGGCCGACGGTGCCGTCCTCCGCCTCGGTGACAGCGGCGGCGCCGGCGCGGGTGACGAGGTAGCGGGCATCGTCCCCGGGGGCGAGCACCTCGGGCTCGATGCGCAGCAGCGCCTCCCGATCGGACTCCAGCAGGGTCAGGGGTGTGCGCAGGTGCGGTCCACGAACTCTCGCCATGCTCGAAGCCTACGGGGATCGAGCAGCACCGGCAGGTACGGTGGGCTCGTGCATCGCAACTCCTACTCCCTCGCAGCGCTCGCCGCGGCGGCGGTCCCCGGGCTCGTCCCGGTGCGGACCACCCCGATCGCCACCCCGGCCGAGGATCTCGACGTGGCCGGCGTGGTCGGTGAGGACGCCCGTCGCGTGGTGGTCTCCTCCCCCGCCTCGACCGCGGCCGGGCTGCGCCTGGAGAAGGACCTGCGGGTGGCCGACGCGCTCACCGGCTCCCCCCTGCGCGGAGTGGTCCCCCCGGTGCTGGGCTTCGTGAAGCTGCCCGAGGGCGGCCGGGCGGTGATCAGCCAGGCCCCGGCCGGGCGTCCCCTGATGCTGGAGGACCTCACCTCCTCCTCGGCCCTGGCACGCTCCCTGGGCGTGGTGATCGCCCGCATCCACACCGTTCCCCGCTACGCGGCGGAGGCCGCGGGGGTGGAGTCGTTCACCGCCCCCGCGCTGCGCGCCCAGCACGCCGAGCACCTGCGCCGCGCCCAGCAGGGCGGCCACCTTCCCGCGGCCGTGGCGCAGCGCTGGGAGCATCTGCTGGCCGATGAGGAGCTGTGGGACTTCACCCCGCAGTTCGTCCACGGCGACATGAGCGAGGAGAACCTGTTCGGCTCGGGGGACCGGATCAGCGCGGTGCAGGACTGGTCCTCCGCGCGGGTGGCCGATCCCGCCTCGGACCTGGCGTGGCTGATCTCCACCCTGGAGCCGGAGCTGTTCGACGAGCTGTACGCGGCCTACCGCGAGGAGCTGCCCACCGCGAGCCATCCGCGCCTGGTGGAGCGGGCGCAGGCGCTGGGCGAGTTCGCGGTGCTGGAGTGGCTGCTGCACGGCCTGGACACCGGCGACGAGACGATCGTCTCGGACGCCCGCGGCATGATCGAGGATCTCGACCGGGATCTGGCGCAGCTGGCCCGCGAAGAGGCCGAGCGCACCTACGACGGCCTGCAGGGCTGATCACCTCCCCGTCAGCATCTGCGCGATCGTCTGCGCCGAGGGGTGGCGCCGCACCTCGTGCGTGGTGCCGTCGGGCACGAAGTGGAAGGCGGTGCGGATCCGTCCCAGCGGCAGCCCGGTGCGCTCGTGCCAGGCCAGTCGGTACAGCGACAGCTGCAGGGCCATGTCCCGCAGGCGTGAGGGTGCGGGGGTGCGGCCCGTCTTCCAGTCCACGATGATCACTCCCCCCGCATCGCCGCTGCCGTCGGTGCCCTCGGGGTCGGCGAAGACCGCGTCGATGATGCCGCGCACCGCGATGCCGCCCACGCGGGTCAGCACCGGCTGCTCCACCGCGATCGGGGTGCGCCCAGCCCATTCGGAGGCGGCGAAGGCCTCACGCAGCGCGGTGGCGTCCTCGCTGCCCTCGGTCTCCTCCACCAGGTCCTCGGTCAGCTCCGCGAGGTCCTCGAGGTCCAGCAGAGCGGCGCCCTCGTAGCGGCCCTCCAGCCAGGCATGGAAGGCGGTGCCCCGGCGGGCCGCGGCGGAGGGGCGTCGGGGCAGGGGGCGCAGCAGGTCCTGGGCAGCGGCGGTCGGGTCCTGCGCCTGCCGCACCACCTGGGAGGCCGACAGCCGCGGCGGGGAGTGCACGACGGGCCGGGCCTGCTGGTCGCGCAGGTCCGCGAGGGTGCGGCGCACGGTCTCGGCGAGGCGCTCGTCGCGCAGCTGCACGCCCGGCGCCTCGTGCTGGGCGGCGTGCAGCAGATCCTCGGCACGGTCCCGCCTCTGCTCGGCGGGCCCGGGGGCGGGCGGCCACGGGGCCTGCTGCTGCACGGAGTCCAGAGGGTTCTGCTCGGGCACCTCCTGCCGCCGGCGGAACGGCTCGGGCACCAGGGGGGCGACCTCGGCGAGGTAGCGGGAGCGGGGCCGGGCAGTGGCAAGGCCGGTGCGCCAGGCGGCGGAGCTGAGCAGCAGGCGCCGGCGGGCACGGGTGACGGCCACGTACATGAGCCGGCGGTCCTCCCGCAGGGACTCCTCGCCCTGGTCGAACTGGAACTGCTCGATCAGCGCCTCGGCGTCGACCTGGGTGTCGGCCTGGGCCCAGGCGAGCTCGGGCAGGGTGTGCGCATCGCCGCGCAGCCCGGTGGGCACGGAGGCGGTCGCGGTGGGGCCCAGCCAGCCGCTGGCCGCCACTCGCACCCGGCCGGTCTCGTCCGTGCGCGCCCGCCGCAGGTCGTAGGAGGGCACGGTGCCCTCGGTGAGCCCGGCCACCGCCACCAGGTCCCATTCCAGCCCCTTGGCGGAGTGCATGGTCACCACGGTCACGGCGTGCGGGTCACGGGTGTGCTCGGGCGGGGCGGTCACGGCGAGGCCCGCCTCCTCGTCCTCGCTGATCTCCAGCAGGTCCAGGTAGGCGGCCAGGCCCGCGTGCTGGGCGGTGCGCTCGAAGGAGGAGGCGTGCTCGCGCAGGGCCTCCAGGTCCGCCAGGGCGCGCCCGCCGCTGTCCTGCTCCAGCAGGGCCAGGTCCACCTCGAGGGCGTGCACGGCGGCGGTGATGAGGTCCGGCAGGGGCAGCGGCAGCAGCCGGCGGATGCTCCGCAGCAGGGCCTGCACCTGGAGCAGCCGCCCCCGGCCGACGGTGCTGAGCACGCGGCCCTCCGGGTCGGTCCAGCCCTCCGGCGGGAGGTCGTCGACGGCGTCCACCAGGGACACCTCCTCGGCCTCGTCGCCGCCGGAGCGGCGGCCGGGCGCGAGGCGGTCCCGCCACCTGCCCAGCACGGCCAGGTCGCGGGCGCCGAGGCGGAACCGCGGCCCGGTGAGCAGGCGCATCAGGGCATCCCCGCGGGTGGGGTCGTGGGCGCACTGCAGCAGGGCCCGCACATCGGCCACCTCGGGGCGGTGCAGCAGGCCCCCCAGGCCCACCACCTCGACCGCGAGCCCGGCCTCCTCCAGTCCCTCGACCAGGGCGGGGATCTGGCGGCGGGCCCGCACCAGCACGGCCGCGCTGGGCATCTCGTCCGCGGGGGACTCGGCGCGGCGGCGCTGGATCCAGTCGGCGACGGCGCGAGCCTCGGCGCGCTCGTCGGCGGCCTCGCAGATCTCCACCGCGCCCTCCCCGGCCCCGGGTCGTGCCTCGAGCTGCGGGATGGTGATGCCCTCCCCTGCCGCCCGAAGCGGGCCGGCCAGGCGGTTGGCGACCTCGAGCACCGCCTGGTCGTTGCGCCAGGAGGTGGACAGGGTGCGCTGGGCGACGGGCTGCTGCTGGGTCGCGAAGGCCTCGGCGAAGCCGGCCAGGGAAGCGGCCGAGGCGCCGCGCCAGCCGTAGATCGCCTGCTGCGGGTCGCCCACCGCGCAGGCGGGGTGGCCGGGCCCGAACAGGTCGGTGAGCATCCGCAGCTGTGCCACGGAGGTGTCCTGGAACTCGTCCAGCAGCACCACGCGGTGCATGCGCCGTGCCAGGCGGCCGGCGGCGGGGACCTCGCGGGCGATGCGGGCGGCCAGGGACACCTGGTCGGCGAAGTCGAGGGCGCCGCGCTCCCGGCGCACCGCCGCGAAGCGCTCCAGCAGCGGCACCAGGGCCAGCCTGGTCTCGATCGAGTCGAGCGCGGCGGCCACCTTCTTCGGGGTGGTGCGGCGCCGTCCCTCCACCTGCAGCGGGATCCCCGTGAGGTGGTCGCGGATCTGCTCGAGGTGCTCGCGCAGCTGCTGGGGGGTCACGAGATGGTCGGCGAGGGAGGAGGTCAGGGAGATCAGGGCGGCGGTGAGGGTGGCCGGGGAGGCCTCCACGTCCAGGGAATCGTCCCAGGACTCGACGATGCCGTGGGCCAGCTGCCAGGAGGCGGAGGTGGACATCATGGTGAGGTCCGGGTCCACGCCGAGGGCGAGGGCGTGCTCGCGCACCAGGTCCAGGGCGAAGCCGTTGTAGGTGTGGACCACGGGGCGCTGGCCCACCAGGTCGTCGCCCCCGCGCTCGAGGCCGGGCGGCAGGGGCAGTCCCTCGGCGCGCAGGGCGTCGGCCAGCGCCCCCAGGCGGGCGGCGATGCGGGCCGACAGCTCGTGGGCGGCCTTGCGGGTGAAGGTCAGGCCCAGCACCTGGCGGGGCTGCACGTGGGCGTTCGCGATCAGCCACACCACCCGGGAGGCCATGGTCTCCGTCTTGCCGGAGCCGGCCCCGGCCACCACCAGCATGGGGGCCAGGGGCGCCTCGATCACGGCGGTCTGCTCCGCGGTGGGGGGCGGCTGCTCGAGCAGGGCTGCCAGGCGGGCGGCGGACAGAGGGGTGTTCACAGCTGCGCCCCCTCGGGCTGCAGGGGGCAGGAGGAGCGCACCGCGCAGCGGGTGCAGTGGGAGTTCAGGCGCGCGATCACCCGGGCCCCGGAGACGTCGGCGGCCACCTGGTGCACGACGGTGTCGAACCAGGCCGGGTCCTCGGCGCGGGTGAGCGCCTGCTGGGTGCGCACCGCGGCCGTGCGGCCCCCGGTGCCGACGTGCACCAGCTGGGCACCGGCGAGGTGCCGGGGCGCATCGGGGCCCAGCTGATCGGCGAGCGCTCCCTCGCGCACGGCCGCCTGGTAGGCGGCCAGCTGCAGGTCCTGCTCGGTGGCCTTGGCGGTCTTGGCGACGCGGCCGGTCTTGAGGTCCACCACGCGGATGGTTCCCGTATCCCCCTCGATGCGGTCCACGGTGCCGCGCAGCAGCACCGGGCCCAGTGCGACCTCGAAGGGCGCCTCGACGGCGAGCGGGGGCGGGGAGGCGGCCAGGTGGGCGGCGAGCAGCTGTGCGGCGTCCTCCGCGCGCCGCACGCGGCGGCGGCCGGACCAGGTGTCGGCACCGGGCAAGTCCCGCAGCAGGGAGTGCAGCTGCTCCAGGAGGTCCTGCCCACCGCGGGGATGGTCCTGGGCCAGGCGGTGCAGGGCGGTGCCGATGCTCTGGGCCGGCCCGGAGCCGCGGGAGCCACCGGCGCGCTCCATCAGCCAGGACTGGGGACAGTCGTCGGCGCGCTCGAGGGCGGAGGGCGAGAGGCGGATGGGCGCCCCGGGCTCCTGCAGCGGCGCGGTGGAGCTGGGCTGCTGGTGGTACCACTGCTCCGGCTGGGCTCCGGGCGCCCCGGCCGCACCGAGGGCCGCCAGGGCCAGGGCGGCGTCTCGAGCGCGTTCCGGGTCGGGGTGGTGCAGCGCCCGCCTGAGGGCGGCCACCAGGCGGCGGGGGTCCGGGGCGGGCCCCGGGTCCGCGCGCAGGGCCTCGAGGTCGAGCCAGTCGCCCTCGGCGATGTCCTCCAGCACGTCGAACAGGGCCGACGGGGTGTGGTCGTCGTCCTCGACGGCGGTGACCAGGACGTGGCGGCGGGCACGGCCCAGGGCGCTGACCGCCAGGCGCAGCTCATCGGCGATCACCTGTTCGCGCTGCACGGCGCGCAGGGCCTCCGGGTCCTGCGGCAGCTGGGAGCCGGCGCGCCCTCCGGCCAGCAGGGAGAGCTCGACGGCGCCCAGCAGGGTGGAGCGCAGACGCAGGTCAGGCCACACGCCTTCCTGCAGGCGGGCCAGCACCACCGCCTCGCGGTGCCGGCCGGCGATCTGGGCGGGGGTGAGCACCTCGACGCTGCCCCGGGGAGCGGCCGACGGCGCGAGAGTGTCCTCGACCACGGCCTGGGAGCGCACCTGCTCGATCAGGTCCAGGGGCCGGGCGCCGGGTCGCCTGTCGGTGAGGCGCTCGGCGGCGGCGAACAGCTCCAGCAGGGCGTCCAGGCGGCTGCCGGCCAGGCGGGCACGGGCACCCTCGGACCCGTGGCGCGCACCGAGAGCGGCGGCGCGCCACCCTGTGGCCAGGCCGGAGGCGTCCCAGGCCGCCCACAGGACCTCGGCCGCGCTGCCCTCGCGGTGCTCGCGGGCGGCGGTGATCATGGCCCGGATCCGGTGCACCGGGGCGGCGGTGCGGCCGCGAGCGTCCGGGGCGGGCAGCCCGGGGACGTCCGAGTGCAGCAGTGCACGCGCCAGCAGCTGCTGGCTGTCGGCGTGCTCGCCGGCGGAGTCCTCGGCGGGTGCGGCCTGCAGCAGGAGGCGGCGGATGCGGCGCAGACGCAGGGCGTCGGCGTCGCCGAAGGGGCCGTGCAGCAGCGCAGTGGCGGTCAGCGGGTCGATCTGCTCCACGCCGGTCGCACCGATCTCGACCAGTCGCAGCAGGTCCTGGACCACGGGCTCCTCGCGCAGCGGGCGGGGGCGGCGCGGTGTGCGCACGGGCAGGCCGGTGCGGGTGAGCAGATCGGCGAGCTCGGCGACGGCGGCGCCCGAACGGCACACCACGGCCATCCGGTCGTAGGGGATCTGCTCGCGGTGGTGCAGGTCCCGCAGCGCGGAGGCGATGAGGTGGGCCTCCTCGGCCCGGTCCGAGGCGCGCAGGGCCTGGACGCCGCCCCGCTGCCCGTCGGCACCGGCCCGGGACGGCGGTGCCTCGCGTCGGCGGGTGGCAGCGGGCGCCCCGGCCAGCGGGAGCCGCCAGCGCAGGGCCGCGGCGGCATCGACGATGCGGGCATCGACGCGGTGGGCACCGGCCAGCACCACCTCGTGCACGAGCCCGGGCAGCTGCTCGCGCAGGCGCGCGGCGGCATCCGGCAGGGCCCCGCGGAAGGTGTCCACGGCGGCATCCGGGCAGCTGGTGGCGAGCACCGATGCCCCGGTGGCGGCCAGCGCCACGACCAGGGCGATGCCGGCGGCGGTGAGGTCCTGTGCGTCGTCGACGACGACGGCCCGTGCCGGGGGCGAGACGGTCCCCTCGCTCACCAGGCGGGCGGCGCGGCGCACCAGGGAGCCGGCGTCGAGTCGGGGGCCGGCATCGAGGGCGGCGGCGGATTCGAGGTCCAGCACGCCCAGGTAGTCCCGCAGCACCGCCGCGGCATCGCGCCAGGCCGGCCGGTCGTGCTCGAGGCCGAGCCGCTCGAGGCCGGCCGGGCCGAGCCCGAGCTCGGCAGCGCGGGCCAGGACGTCCCGCAGCTCCGTGCGGAAGCCCGGCAGGGTGCGTGCGGCGGGCTCCACCTCGAGGTGCCATGCAGTGCGGGCGGCGATGAGGTCGGCCAGCAGGGCGTCCTGCTCCGCACCGGTGACCAGGGAGGGCTCACCGCGGCCGGCGGCCAGGGCGGCGGCGCGCAGCACGGAGTACCCCAGGGCCGCAGGGGTGGCCACCCGCACACCGGGGGTGCCGTGCGCGGCCAGGGCATCGCGCAGGTGGGCGGCGGTGGCCCGGCGAGGAGCCATCAGCAGCACCTCGCCGCCGTGCTCCTGGGAGAGAGCGGCTGCGGCGCTGAGGGCCAGGGCCGTGCGCCCGGTGGCGGGGCCACCGTGGGCGAGCACATGGCGGCCCTCCCTCACGTGGTCCGCCGCGGTGGCCTGTGCGGGAGCCAGCTGCTCCAGGGGCAGCACCGGGGGCACCGCTGACGGGTCGGGCCCCAGCAGGGTGAGCGCACCGGCCCCCATACCATCGGGGCCGGGGCGGGCGGGGGCGTTCTGCATGGATCCATTGCACCGCATGGGTGCGACGAGCGAGGCGGAGTATGGTGGCCGACCACCGCTCAGGTGCCTCGCATCACACGCGTCACTCGGAGGTCGCCCCATGTCACCCTCGGCCCGGATGCCGCGCGAGCAGCGTCGTACCCAGCTGCTGGAGACCGCGATCCCGATGTTCACCCAGAACGGCTTCCACGCCACGTCCATGGACGACATCGCCACGGCCGCGGGCGTCACCAAGCCCGTCCTCTACCAGCACTTCGCCTCCAAGGAGGACCTCTACGACGAGGTGGTGAAGGTGACCGGGCAGCGCCTGATCGAGGGCATCGCGGAGCTCGCCGACTTCGAGGGCACCACGCTCGAGCGGGTGCGAGCCGGTCTGGGGGGTTTCTACCAGTTGGTCACCGAACAGTCCGCGCTGCGGCTGTTCACCGGGCACGAGCAGGTCTCGGAGCAGATCTCCGCACGGGTCTCCGGGGTGCTGGACGAGATGGCGGTGTCACTGGCCACGGTGCTGCTGGCCGCCCGCAGCATGACCGACGAGCAGGCGCGAGTGATCGGTCGCGCGATGATCTCCCTGACGCAGAGCACCGCCGCGATGCTGGACGGCGCTGCCGAGCCCGACCGCGGGCAGATCCTGGACACCGTCACGGTCCTGGCCGTGCACGGGCTCACCGGCTTCGAGCCCCGCCCCGACGCCTCGGTGGCCGGGACGGTCTCCCCCGCGGCCGATGCCTCGCACCCAGGGACCGGCCGATAGACTCCGGGCCATGGAGATTCGCATCGGCATCCAGCACTCCCCCCGCGAGATCGTGATCGAGACGGACGACGCCGAGCAGGACCACGCCGGCCTGCTCGAGACGCTGTCCACCGCGATGGCGGAGGGCGCTCCGGTCACCCTGCGCGACGTCAAGGGCCGCAGCGTGCTGATCCCCGGTGGGAAGGTGGCCTACGCGGAGATCTCCACCGAGGAGCCGCGCCGCGTCGGCTTCCTGGGCTGACCGCCCTCCCGATCCCCGCTTGCTCGCCTCCCCATGAGCCGCGCCGTGCCCGTGGAACCGGACTCCCCGGTCGAGGACGCCCCGGTCGAGGACGCCCCGAAGCGGCGGCGGCGTCGCCTGCGCAGCGCGCGCCTGGCCCACATCACCGCCACCACGGTGGTGGCCCTGCTGGGCGCGGTGGTGGGCGTGCTGCTGGTCCCTCCCACGAAAGTGGACGTCGGTCCGCTGATCGCGACGGTGCACCTGCGCCCCTCCCTGGAGTCCGACACCGTCATCCTGCTGCCGCCGGTGGGTGAGGTGGCCTTCGACACCCACACCGCGCCGGTGCGGGTGGAGGCCCGAGTGCAGGGGGTGGACACGGAGCAGGCCGAGCAGCTGCTGTGGTCCTCCGAGGCCCGCGCGGAACTCACCCGCACCGTGCCGGAGGACCTCACCGGTGCCGCCGCGCGCAACGCAGCGCTGAACGCCCTGTTCGGGGCGGTGGGAGCGGGTCTGGCGGTGGGGCTCACCTTCCGCCGGCTGCGGCGCTCCGTGCTGGCCGCCGGCAGTGCGGTGGCCGTGGTCGCCGCCTCGGTGGGCGCGGTGTCCCTGACATTCCGGCCCGACTCCCTATACCAGCCGCGCTTCGAGGGCCTGCTCTCCCAGGCGGCGTACGTGGCGGACGTGGGGCAGGGCGCCCTGGCGGACTACAGCGGCTACCGCGACACGCTGGCCGAGTTCGTGGGGCAGGTCTCCGCGCTGTACATCGCGGCCGACTCCCTCTCCCCCGGCATCGGGTCCCAGGACCTGATCACAGTGCTGCACGTCTCGGACATCCACGACAACCCGCAGGCCTTCGACGTGATCGAGCAGCTGAACGGCCAGTTCGACATCGACGCGGTGATCGACACCGGCGACATCGTCTCCTGGGGCACCCCCTTCGAGCACGACCTGCTCAGCGCCATCGGCGACCTGGACGTGCCGTACGTGTACATCGCCGGCAACCACGACAGCTCGGTCACAGCCGCCACCGTGGCGGACCAGCCCAACGGGATCGTGCTGGAGAACGAGATCGTGGAGGTCGCGGGCCTGCGCATCGCCGGGGTCGGCGACCCCCGCTTCGCGGCCGACGACGACTCCGATGCCGGCGGCTGGCGCGAGGGCGATGCAGCGGTGCAGTCCTCCGTGTTCCAGCTGGGCGAGACCATCGTCGCCCACGACGAGGCGAACCCGGAGACCACGGTGGACCTGGCCCTGGTGCACGATCCCACGCAGCCCGAGGGGCTCGAGGGGCGCGTGCCGCTGGTGCTGTCGGGCCACATGCACACCTCCTCGGTGGAGCTGGACCGCGACGGCTCGGGCACCGACTGGATGATCGTCGGCTCGACCGGCGGGGCGCTGGGATCCGGCGGTGTGCGCCCCGTGCTGGACGGCGGTGAGCCGCTGGACCTCACCGCGCGACTGCTCTACTTCGATGCGGAGACCCGTCGCCTGGTGGCCTACGACGACATCGTGATGGGCGGCCTGGGCCTGGTGTCGATCTCGGTGCAGCGCACCCAGATGCCTGCCGAGGCGCCCGCGCTCGAGATCCCCGAGGACGCCGAGGCACCGCCCACGCCCACGCCCACCGATCTCGACATCGAGCCCGGCGAGGGCCTGCCCGACGAGGAGCGCGTGACCCCCACCGATCCCTCCGTGCCGATGCCCGAGGGCAGCGACGGCGGCGAGGGCTGACGTCCCCGGGCCGGTCGGGGCTACGATGCAAGGGCATATTCCATGACCAGAGAGTTGAACGGTGCCTGAATCCACCCCGCACACCGACGAGGCCGTGTCGGCCTCCCCCGCCGTCGAGCAGAGCTCCGGCACCCCGGATCCCCTCACGGAGCAGACCTTCGCGGACTTCGACGTCCGATCCGACATCATCGAGGCCCTGTCCTCCAAGGGGATCGTCCATCCCTTCCCAATCCAGGCCATGACCCTGCCGGTGGCCCTGCGCGGTCGCGACATCATCGGCCAGGCCAAGACGGGCACCGGCAAGACCCTGGGCTTCGGCATACCGCTGTTGCAGTCCGTGGTCTCCCCCGGTGAGGACGATCCCGAGGGCCGCCAGACCGGCAAGCCGCAGGCCCTGGTGGTGCTGCCCACCCGCGAGCTCGCGGTGCAGGTGGCCGAGGACCTCCAGGACGCCTCCGCCACGCGCACGGTGCGCATCCTCACCGTGTACGGCGGTCGCGCCTACGAGCCCCAGATCGAGGCCCTCACCCGGGGCGTCGACGTGGTGGTGGGCACTCCGGGCCGTCTGATCGACCTGATGCGCCAGAAGTACCTGGACCTCTCGCAGGTGCGGGTGGCGGTGCTGGACGAGGCCGACGAGATGCTGGACCTGGGCTTCCTGGAGGACATCGAGAAGCTGCTGCAGGCGGTGCCCACGCAGCGCCAGACCATGCTGTTCTCCGCCACCATGCCGGGGCCGATCCTGGCGCTGGCCCGCCGCTTCATGGTCCAGCCCACCCACATCCGCGCCCACGACCCGGGGGATCTCTCCCGCACCAAGGCCGACATCAAGCAGGTCGTCTACCGCGCCCACCAGCTGGACAAGATCGAGGTGATGGCCCGCGTGCTGCAGGCCCGCGGCCGCGGCCTGACGATCATCTTCATGCGCACCAAGCGCCAGGCGGACCGGGTGGCGGAGGATCTGGCCGCGCGCGGCTTCGCGGCCGCTCCGCTCCACGGCGACCTGGGTCAGGGCGCCCGTGAGCAGGCCCTGCGGGCCTTCCGCAACGGCAAGATCGATGTGCTGGTGGCCACCGATGTCGCCGCTCGCGGCATCGACGTGGACGACGTCACGCACGTGGTCAACTGGAACTGCCCGGACGACGACAAGACGTACCTGCACCGCACCGGCCGCACCGGCCGCGCCGGCAAGAAGGGCACCGCGATCACCTTCGTGGACTGGGAGGACCTGGCGCGCTGGGCACTGATCGCCCGGCAGTTGGGTCTGGAGTCCACCGAGGCGGTGGAGACCTACTCCACCTCGGAGCACCTGTTCAGCGACCTCGACATCCCCGAGGGAGTCAAGGGCACCCTGCCCAAGGAGCAGCGCACCCGCGCCGGGCTGAAGGCGGAGAAGCTGGAGGACCTGGGCGGTCGTGAGCCGGTCCGCGGCGATCGCGGGGACCGCGGCGGGCGCGGAGGCCGGGGCGGGCGTGAGGGCGTCCGCTCCCGCGACGACGAGGTGCTCTCGGAGCGCACCGTCGATCCCTCCGAGCGTCCGCGCCGCAAGCGCAGCCGTTCGCGCACCCGTCGGGTCGACGGGGAGGTCGTCTCCAGCGAGACCACCGGCGGCGAGCAGAAGCGCGAGCAGAGGGCCGAGGGCTCGACCGCGCGCGACGAGGAGAAGCAGGGCAGCGGCCGACCCCGTCGGCGCCGCTCGCGCGGCGGCCGGGGCCGTGGCCGCAGCGGTGGCGGCAGCGCCGGCGGCAGCAGCACCGGCGCGGAGGCTCCCGCGCAGGAGTCCTGACCCGACGAACCGCGCCTGAGAACCGGGATCCTCGCGCTGCCGAGGGTCCCGGTTCTCTGCATCAGCCCGCGACCAGGCCCCAGTCCACGAGAAACGAGCGCACGGCGTCGAAGATCATCTGGGTGGAGATCGCGGCCAGCAGCACCCCGGAGATGCGGGTGACCAGGGTGACCCCGCCCTGGCCCAGCACCCGCGCCACCAGGTCGGAGAACCGCATCGTCAGGTACATGGCCGCGGTCATCAGGATCATGGCGATCACCAGGGCGATGATCTTGGGACCCTCACCACTGGCCTCCTCCACGAACAGCATCATCGCCACGATCGCGCCGGGCCCGCCCAGAAGCGGGGTGCCCAGGGGCACCAGTGCGACGTTCACGCCGTCGCTCGAGGCCATCTCCCCCTCCATGCCCGCCAGCAGCTGCAGGGCCACGATCAGCAGCAGCAGGCCGCCGGAGAACTGCAGGGCGGGCAGGGAGATGTGCATGTAGTCCAGGATGAACCGGCCGAACAGGGCGAAAACCCCGATGATCAGCACGGCCACACCGACCGCGACCATGGCGGCCCGCGACCGCTGCTTCGCGGTCATGGTGCTGGTCAGCGACAGGAAGATGGGGACGATGCCCGGGGGGTCGATGATGACGAAGAGGGTGACGAAGACTCCCGTGAGGAAGCTCAGATCGACCATGTTCACGGACGGATGACCTCTGTGGTGCTCGTGGCGCGATGGGCGATCGCGTCCAGTACATGCGGCTGCGTGAGGTTCTCCCCGAGCCGGTTGGGTTTGCCCGCGCCATGGTAATCGCTGCCGCCGGTGATCAGGAGCCGGTGGGCGCGGGCGAAGTCGCGCAGTCGCGCCCGGGTGCCCGGGTCGTGCTCGCGGTGGTCCACCTCCAGGCCCGCCAGGCCCGCCGCCACCATGGCCTCCAGCAGGCCCAGGGGCAGCTCGCCGTCGCGGGAGACGGAGCCGGGATGGGCGAGGACCGGGACCCCGCCGGCGTCCAGGATCGCTCTGACCGCGACGGTCGGGGCGGGGGCGTAGTAGCGCACGTAGTAGGGCCCGGAGGGGTGCAGGATCTGCTCGAAGGCCTCGGCGCGGTCGCGCACCACGCCGCTGCTGATGAGCGCGTCGGCGATGTGGGGGCGCCCCACGGTGGTGGTCTCCCCCGCCACCTGGGCCCGCACGTCCTGCCAGGTGATCGGGTGGTCGGCGGAGATGGCCTCCACCATGCGCTCGGCCCGCTCGGTGCGGGAGCGGCGAGCGCGGTCCAGCTCGCGCGCCAGGTCGGTGTGCGGGGAGGGGTCCACCAGCAGGGCGAGCACGTGCACGCTGAGGCGCTCGTGCTCGGCGGAGACCTCGATCCCGGGGACCGCGACGACTCCCGTGCGCGCGACGGCCTCGGGCAGCTCCTGCCAGCCGGCCACCGTGTCGTGGTCGGTCAGGGCGAGCGCCGACAGGCCCTCCTGAGCCGCCTGTGACCACAGCTCGTGGACGCTCTGGGTGCCGTCGGACCAGCTGGAATGCGCATGGAGGTCGATGCGGGCGGGGTGAGCGGGCATACGGCCAGCGTAGTGCGCCTCGTGAGAGTATCGGAGGGTGAGCAACGAGAACCCCCACAGCACAGACAGCCCCCTCAGCACCACGACGCCCCAGGAGCGCGGCACCAGCCCCGAGGAGCTCTCCTCGCGCGGCGACACCCGCTCGCAGCGACCCACCAGCGAGGCCTTCCGCGAGTTCATCGCCTCCGGTTGGGACGAGACGGTCCCCGACGCGGAGCGTCTCGAGGCCGCCGCGCACACCCCGGCCCGCCGCGACGCCCTGGTGCAGGCGATCCCCGGCACTCGCCTGGTGCTGCCCGCGGGCGTGCTGAAGGTGCGCTCCAACGACACCGACTACCCCTTCCGTCCGGACACCGCCTTCGCCTACTACACGGGCCTGGGCACCGACGAGGAGCCCGACAGCGTGCTGGTGGTGGAGCCCTCGGCCGAGGATCCTGCCGTCGCCGAGGCCACCTACTTCTTCCGGCCGCGCGCCGGCTTCGACTCGACGGAGTTCTACGCGGACTCCCGCTACGGGGAGATGTGGGTGGGGCGCCGCCCCACCCTCGCGGAGGCCTCCCAGCGCCTGGGCATCGAGGTGCGGCACATCGACGAGCTGCGCGACCACCTGGCCAAGGACGTCGGCGCGAGCCTCTCCCTGTCGGTGATGCCGCAGGTGGACGCAGCCGTGGAGGAGATGGTCCAGGAGATCCGTGAGCAGAACGGGCTCCCCGGCGGGGAGGACGCCCGCCGCGAGTTCGACCGCCTCCAGGAGGTGTCCAGCGAGCAGCGCCTGGTCAAGGACGCCTATGAGATCGCTCAGATGCGCGAGGCGGTCGATGCCACCATCCGCGGTTTCGAGGACGTGGTGCGCCACCTGCCCGAGGCGGTGGGCCACCGCCGCGGCGAGCGCGTGATCGAGGGGGTGTTCGCCCGCACCGCCCGGGCCGACGGCAACGGGGTGGGGTATGACACCATCGCCGCCGCCGGCGACCACGCCTGCACCCTGCACTGGATCCGCAACGACGGCGCCGTGCAGGAGGGCGAGCTGGTGCTGATCGACGCCGGCGTGGAGGTGGACTCCCTGTACACGGCGGATGTCACTCGCACCCTGCCGGTCTCCGGCACCTTCACCCCGACCCAGCGCAAGGTCTACGACGCCGTGCTGGAGGCGGCCGATGCGGTGTTCGCGGTCGCTCGCCCCGGGCTGCGGTTCCGTGATCTGCACGCCACCGCGATGGACGTGGTGGCCCGACATCTGGAGGGCTGGGGGCTGCTGCCGGGCTCGGCCGAGGAGTCGCTGTCCCCGGAGGGTCAGTGGCACCGGCGCTGGATGGTGCACGGCACCAGCCACCACCTGGGCATGGACGTGCACGACTGCGCGAAGGCGCGGCGCGAGATGTACCTCGATGCCGAACTGGTCCCGGGCATGGTGTTCACGATCGAGCCGGGCCTGTACTTCAAGGAGAACGACCTGCTGGTCCCCGAGGAGCTGCGCGGCATCGGTGTGCGCATCGAGGACGACGTCCTGGTCACCGAGGACGGAGTGGAGAACCTCTCGATCGCACTGCCCCGTCGGGCCGAGGAGATCGAGGCCTGGATGGCTACGCTGAAGCCGTGAGCTCCAACCCGCACCAGCGCTTCTACGCCGCCCGTCTCGCCGGCACCGCCGTCTTCGATCCCCTCGGGGACGCGGTGGCGAAGATCCGCGACGTGGTGGTGGTCCCCCAGCCGCGCACCTCGGCCCGCGCGGTGGGCTTCGTGGTGGAGGTGGGCGGCAAGCGCCGGGTGTTCCTGCCGATCACCCGGGTCACCTCCATCAATCCCGGCCAGGTGATCTCCACGGGCCTGCTGAACGTGCGCCGCTTCGAGAAGCGGGCCGGGGAGCTGCTGGTGATCGGGGATCTGCTGGACCGCGTGGTGACCCTTAACGATGGCTCCGGTGAGGCCACGGTGGAGGACATCGCCCTGGACCGCAACCGGCAGCGCGAGTGGGAGCTGTCCCGCCTGCACGTGCGCCGGCTACGCAAGGGTGGCTCGCTGAGCCGCCTGATGTCCCGCGGGGAGACCCTCACCGTGGGGGTGTCCGAGGTGACCGGGCTGTACGGCACGCAGGCGGAGCAGTCCGCCGCGCTGCTGGCGGCCTCCTACCAGGACCTCAATCCCGCGGACCTCGCGGAGATCATGCAGGAGCTGGACGCCAAGCGGCGCATCGAGCTGGCCGGGGAGCTGGCCGACGAGCGACTCGCGGACGTGCTGGAGGAGCTGCCCGAGGACACCCGGGTGGAGATGATCACCGGGCTGGAGGCCAAGCGCGCCGCGGACGTGCTGGACGAGATGGACCCCGATGATGCCGCGGACCTGATGCAGGAGCTGCCGGATGCGGTGGCCGAGAGCCTGCTGGACCTGATGGAGCCGGAGGAGGCGGAGGACGTCCGTCGTCTGCTCGCCTACGACGTGTACACCGCCGGCGGCATGATGACCACGGAGCCGCTGATCGTGGCCCCGGAGACCTCGGTGGCGCACTGCCTGGCGATGATCAGCCGCGAGGAGGTGCATGCGGCACTGGCCTCCACGGTGCACGTGTGCCGTGCACCGCTGGAGACCCCGACGGGGCGCCTGCTGGGCATCGTCCACTTCCAGCTGCTGCTGCGGGAGCGGCCGGACCGCTCGGTGGGAGAGATCCTGGACTCCGACCGCGTGGTGGTCTCCCCGTCGAGCCCGCTGTCGGAGGTCACCCGCGAGATGGCCACCTACAACCTGGTGTCGATCCCGGTGGTGGACGAGAACGGCCACCTGCTGGGGGCGGTCACGGTGGACGACGTGCTGGACCACGTGCTGCCGGACGACTGGCGTGAGCAGGACGAGCCCCCCGTCACCACCGGTCAGATCGACCTGTCCGAGATCGCGCGCGGAACCGAGAGGACGTGACCATGGCCGAGCACACCCCTCCCCCTCTCGACGATCCCTCGCCCCGCCGCTCCCCGCGCTGGCACAACCCCCTGCGCGGCGACGCCTTCGGTCGCGGCGCGGAGGCCTTCGCGCGGATGATGGGCACGCCCGCCTTCCTGGTGGGCATGACGATCTTCTGCGCGGTGTGGCTGACCTGGAACTCGGTGATGCCGGAGTCGGCCCAGTTCGATCCGCGGGCGCTGAACTTCACGCTGCTCACGCTGATCCTGTCGCTGCAGGCCTCCTACGCCGCTCCCCTGCTGCTGCTGGCGCAGAACCGGCAGGACGACCGCGACCGCGTGCAGGCCGAGCAGGACCGCCAGTCCAACGAGCGCAATCACGCCACCACCGACTTCATCACCCGGGAGATCGCCTCGCTGCGCATCGCCCTGAACGACGTGGCCACCCGCGACTACGTCCGCAGCGAGCTGCGGGACCTGCTCGAGGAGCTCGAGGAGGGCCGCGAACGGGAGCAGCAGGACCTCGCGCAGCTGCGCGCCGTGCTGCGCGAGGAGGTCACGGCGGCCCTCGCGGAGCGCTCCGGCGCCGCCCCCTCTGCACAGTCGACCCCTTCCGCCGCGCCGACCCCCTCCGCCCCCTCCACCCACACCGCCCCCTCCACCCACACCGCCCCTGAGGAGCCCGAGCAGCCGTGACCACGCAGCACTCCCATGACGAGCGCGTCGAGAAGATCCGCGAGGCGCTCGGCGGGGTGATGGATCCCGAGATCCACCAGCCCATCACGGACCTGGGGATGGTCGACGAGATCACCGTGGACGCCGAGGGCGTGGCCCGGGTGCAGGTGCTGGTGACCATCGAGGGCTGCCCCATGCGGGACCGCATCGAGCGGGAGACGGCCGAGGCCGCTGCCACCGTGCCGGGCCTGTCACGGGTGGAGGTGGACTCCCGGGCGATGAGCGAGGAGCAGCGCCGCGAGCTCACCTCGCGCCTGCGGCAGGGCCGCCGCCAGATCCCCTTCAACAAGGAGGGCTCGCTCACCCGCATCTTCGCTGTGTCCTCCGGCAAGGGTGGGGTGGGCAAGTCCACCGTGACCGCGAACCTGGCCGCGGCGATGGCCGCGCAGGGGCTGCGGGTAGGGGTGATCGACGCGGACATCCACGGCTTCTCGATGCCCGGCATGTTCGGCATCACCGAGCAGCCCACCAAGGTCTCGGACCTGCTGATGCCGCCGCAGGCGCACGGCGTGGCGGTGATGAGCATCGGCATGTTCGTGCCGGAGGGGCAGGCGGTGGTGTGGCGCGGCCCGAAGATGCACCGAGCGATCGAGCAGTTCGCCTCGGACGTCTACTGGGGCGACCTGGACGTGCTGCTGCTGGATCTGCCTCCGGGCACCGGTGATGTGGCGATCTCGGTGGCGCAGCTGCTGCCGGGGGCGAAGATGCTGGTGGTGACCACCCCGCAGCAGTCCGCCGCCGCGGTCGCCGAGCGCGTGGGGTCACTCGCGACGGCGACGGGCCAGGAGATCGCCGGGGTGGTGGAGAACATGGCCGGGCTCACGCTGCCGGACGGCACGGTGATGGACGTGTTCGGCCGCGGCGGCGGGGACCGGGTGGCGCAGACCCTCGCCGGTGCCGTGAAGCACCCGGTGCCGGTGCTGGGCCGGGTGGCGCTGGAGCCAGCACTGCGCGAGGGCGCGGATGCGGGCGTGCCGCTGGTGCTGTCGGATCCCGACTCCCCGGCAGCGGCGGAACTGATCCGCATCGCGCGTGCCCTGACGCATCAGCCGCGCGGGCTGGGAGGGATGAAGCTGCCGCTGTCGGTCTCCGGAGGGCGCTGAGCCCCGGGGACCGTGCACCGGGCGCTCAGGTGGCCACGGGAGCTCAGGTGGGCACGGGGTCTCAGGTGGCCTCGGGGTCGAAGGGCGCCCGCTTCGGGCCCTCGTTCTTCGTCGCCTTCTTCGAGCCGCCGCCCTTGGAGCTGCGGGAGCTGCTGCGGGAGACGGCCGCCCCGGCGGTCGCGCCACCGGCCACGCTCATGGCCTCCTTGGAGGGCAGGATGTCCTCGATGTCGGTGTCGCCCCAGGCCTCGCGGATGATGCGGCGCGGATCGTACTGGCGCGGATCGTACTTGCGCAGGTCGTCGATGGCGATGCCCATCTCGTCCTCGACCGTGGCGCGGGAGTCCTCCACCCAGCGGCGCACATCGCGCACCCAGCGCACGATGTTGCGGGTGTACTCGGGCAGTCGCTGCGGGCCGATGATGATCAGGAAGATCAGCAGCAGGACGAGGGGCTCCCAACCGCTCAGACCCAGAAAGCTCACGCTGCCACCCGTTCCCGGCCGGCGCTGCGCCGACCTCGCTCGCTCACGCCCGTGCGGCGCGATACTGCCGGTTCATTATGGCAGAGGCGACTGGCCCCCCGGTGCGCGAGGGACGCCGCGCCTGACGTACCCTGAGCTGATCCGTCCCCGAATGGAGGAGACACCGATGGCATCGGGAAAAGTGGCCGGCTGGGCCCACGCCGAGGAGTTCGTCGAGGAGACCGAGCTCTTCGCCGACGAGGGCGTGCTCGCGCGTGCCCGTGAGCGCGGTCACGAGCTGGGCGCTCCCCCGGTGCTGCCGGGCGCGGGCGCGCTGATGCGCCTGCTGGCGGCCTCGGTCAACGCCCGTGCTGCGGTGGAGATCGGCACCGGCAGCGGCGTGGGGTCGCTGTACCTGCTCTCGGGCATGCACCCCGACGGCGTGCTCACCACCATCGACCCTGAGGTGGAGAACCAGCGTGCGGCCCGCGAGTCCTTCGCAGAGGCGCAGATCCGCTCTCCGCGGGTGCGGACCATCGCCGGGAACCCGCGCGAGGTGATCGGGCGCCTCACCGATCACGCCTACGACCTGGTGAGCTTCCCAGCACACCTGCCGCACGCCCTGGACCTGCTGGAGCATGCCCGGCGACTGCTGCGCCCGGGCGGCGTGCTGGTGATCCCGCACGCCCTCTACCACGACCGGGTGGCGGACCCGGCCGCACGTGATGCCACCACCCAGTCGGTGCGGGCGGTGCTGCGGGCGGTCGCGGAGTCCGAGGACCTGGTCTCCGCGCTGACCGGCAGCGGCGACGGCGTGCTGGCGGCGGTGCTGCGTCCCTGACACCTCACGCCTGATCAGCGCCGCCACCGGGATGCACGACGGCCCCGCACCTCGTGGTGCAGGGCCGTTCGTCCGGGCTGGTGCCTCAGGCCTTGATGACGCCCTCGAGGGCGTCGCGCAGAGCCGCGGCCTCCGACGCGTCGATCTCGACGACCAGTCGGCCGCCCCCCTCGAGCGGGACCCGCATGATGATGCTGCGGCTCTCCTCCACGACCTCGAGCGGACCGTCTCCGGTGCGCGGCTTCATAGCAGCCATGGTGTCCTCCTCTAGATGTCGCTGACCCTGGCAGTCAGCGCGCGTACCCGCCCATTATCTCAGGTCTCGGCACCTGGTCCCGCGCGATCGACCTGAGCGGTCCCGGAAGCGGCCGCCCGCCGTCGCCGCCGACGGGGGCCGCGGGGCCTGCGGGGCAGGTCGATCCCCTGCCCCAGGCGGCCCGTGGCGACCAGCACCATCAGCACCGCCACCAGAGCGGCGACGCCCAGCAGGAGCAGCACCATGGGGCTGACAGCGGTCATCGGCCGGTGAACTCCTGCAGCACCGCGAGGGCCTCCTCGGGGGTGTCCACCACGCGCATCAGGTCCACGTCGGTCGGGGCGATCATGCGGCCGTCGGCGACCGCGCCGGAGAGCCAGTCGATCAGGCCCTGCCAGTAGGAGCGGCCCACCAGCACGACGGGGAACATCTCGATCTTGTGGGTCTGCATCAGGCACAGCGCCTCGAACAGCTCGTCGAAGGTGCCGAAGCCGCCGGGCATCACGATGAACCCGCTGGAGTACTTCACGAACATCGTCTTGCGGACGAAGAAGTACCGGAAGTCGACCCCGAGGTCGACGTACTCGTTCAGGCCCTGCTCGTGGGGCAGCTCGATGCCGAGCCCCACGGAGACGCCGCCGGCCTCGCGGGCACCTCGGTTGCCGGCCTCCATGATGCCGGGGCCACCGCCGGTGATCACGGAGTACCCCATGTCCACGATGCCGCGCGCGATCTGGCGGGCGCACTCGTAGTCCGGGTGGCCCTCCCGCACCCGGGCGGAACCGAAGATGGAGAACGCCGGGCCCAGCTCCGCGAGCGCCCCGAAGCCCTCGACGAACTCGGCCTGGATGCGCATCACTCGCCAGGGGTCGGAGTGGACCCAGTCGGCCGAGCCGCCCTTCTCCAGCAGGCGCTGGTCGGCGGTGGTGGTGGGACGCTGGCTGCCGCGGAGGGTCACGGGGCCCTTGCGGTGCGGATCTCGTTCCGGATTCATGGGGGAAGCGTAACGGCCCGCCCCGTCAGCCGGCTGTCGAGGTCAGGAAGCGCCGCAGGGCGGCGAGAGAGGCGTGCAGATCCTCGATCGGGACGTGCTCGTCATCGGTGTGGGCCAGCAGCGGGTCCCCGGGGCCGAAGTTGACGGCGGGGGTGCCCAGGGCGGCGAAGCGGGACACGTCGGTCCAGCCCTGCTTGGCATCGACCCGCACGTCCTGGCCGAGGGCCTCCAGGAAGGCGCGGGCGGGCGCCGTGTCCAGCCCGGGAAGGGCGCCGGCGGCGGCGTCGAACACCTCGATGTCGACATCGAGGCCGGCCAGCACCTCGCGCACATGCGCCTCGGCCTGCTCGATGGTGGTGTCGGGAGCGAAGCGGTAGTTGACGTCGATGCGGGCGCGATCGGGGATCACGTTGCCGGCGATGCCGCCGCTGATGCCGACGGCGTTGAGTGCCTCGCGGAACTCGAGCCCGTCGATGACGGCGCGGCGCGCCTCGTAGGCGGCCAGCCGCTCGAGCACGGGGGCGAGCTTGTGGACGGCGTTGTCCCCCACCCAGTCTCGGGCGGAGTGCGCGGCGATACCGCGGGTGGTGACGGCGAGCTTCATGGTGCCCTTGCAGCCGCCCTCGACCCCGGCGGAGGTGGGCTCGCCGAGGATCGCGAAGTCCCCGGCGAGGTACTCGGGGTGCTCGGCGGCGATGCGGGTGAGGGAGTTGTCGGCCGCGGCGACCTCCTCATGGTCGTAGAAGATCCAGGTGAGGTCCATGGGGGCGGCGTCGGCCTCCACGGCCAGCTTCAGCAGCACGGCCACCCCGCCCTTCATGTCGCAGGTGCCGCGCCCCACCAGCTCCTCGCGGCCCTCGCGGGTGCGGCGCGCGGAGGGGAGGTTGTCGGCCACGGGCACGGTGTCGAGGTGCCCGGCGAGCACCACCCGCTGATCCAGCACGCGGTGGGTGCGGGCGATCACGGTGTCGCCGTCGCGGATCACCTCGAGGTGCGGGGCGTGGGCGCGCAGGGCCTGCTCGACGGCGTCGGCCAGGGCGCGCTCGTTGCCGGAGACGGACTCGATGTCGACGAAGGCGGCGGTCAGCTCGACGATGTCGGCGCGGGGGTCGAGCTCGGGGGTGGTGTGCGCAGGCGCGGGGGCGGTGTGAGCAGGCATGGCTCCATCGTGCCAGGGATCCTCCCTTCCGGGCTCGCCGATGGTGCGGGGCCGCCGTGCTCAGGCCCGGGGCAGTGCTCCCCCGGCCCGGGCCAGCCGCAGGGCGACCGCTTCGGCGTGTCGCAGCAGCTGGGCGCCGGTGCCGGGCTCGGCGGTGATCGCGGAGCCGGGCTGGGCGGTGGTGACGGGCACCCCGATCAGCAGTCGCCTCTCGTACACGGTGCCGTCGGTGCCGATGGGCGCGTACAGTCCCTCCACCGCGATCGATCCGGTCGGCACCCGGCGCCGGGAGCCGCGGGAGGCCCAGGAGTCCTTCTGCACCTCTCCTCGCTCGCGCCAGGCGCCGATCAGGGAGGAGCGGTAGGCGGGCAGGTCCACCGCCGGCAGATGAGCCTCCAGCACGCCGTCGCACCGCACGGCAGGGTCGGTGGCGGTGCCGGTGCCGGCGTGGACCAGGAAGCGCCCGGCCTGCTCGTCGATGTCGATGCGCATGCCGGGGCCGATGAAGCGCACCAGGCCGGCCTCCTCCAGTGCCAGCAGCTGCCGCACCCGCTGAACGGGCGGCCCGGAGGCCCAGGAGGCGAAGGCGTTGCGCAGGTGGCCGTCGATGTCGGCGCGCACGGACTCGGTGGTGTAGGCGCCGAGGTCCTGGAGGCGGTTCACCTGGATGCGCAGGGCGATCAGTGCCCGGTACACCGCCAGCCAGGCCGGATCGGGCGCGGTGGCGGCGCGCAGTGCGTCCCGCAGCACGTCGCGGGTGCGCTGGTGGGCGTGGTCGATGGGGCCACCGCGGCGACCGAAGGGGAACAGCAGGCGCATGATGGCCTCGTCGTCGGCGAGCTCGGTGGCGCCGACGTCCCGCAGCGCGCGACGCAGCTCGGCCAGCATCAGCGGCATCACGTCCCGCTCGTGGTCGACGCCAGCCGGGCGCACCGCCAGCTCGAGCACGCGCTCGCTGGTGAGCACCTGCGGGGTGTACGGCTCGGGCATGGCGGGGCTGAGGTCGGGCTTGGGGCGGTACACCATCCCGGAGCGGGAGCCGACCACCAGCAGCGGCTCTGCTCCGCCGGGCAGGTAGCGCAGGCCCGAGGGCGGCGCATCGGGCCCGCCGGCCTCCTCGAAGCGGCCGCCGGCGAGGTGGGTGAGCATCCCGATAGCGTCGTAGAAGTTCAGGCCCATGCCCTGCACGGCCACGGCCTCGCGGCCCAGCAGGGCCCCGTAGTCCACCTTGAGGGGGTTGGCCGGCCCCAGGTGCACCAGGCCGTGGCGACGCGCCGCCTCGGCGTACTGCAGGGAGCGCGGTGCGGGCGCGGTGGCGAGGTGGCCGAGGGCCAGGGCCACGGCGTCGGCGGTCAGCACACGGCCGTCGTCGAGCCGCACCCGCTGGGGCCCGTCGGGCGGGCCGGCCACGTCGACCGCCTCGGCGCGGTGGCGCACGATCCGCAGCCGGGCGGGGTCGGCGTCGGCCTCAGCGGTCTCCAGCACGTGGGCGAGGTAGCGGCCGTGGGCGGCGCGGGAGGCGAAGTCGGCCGGACCCAGCCCTTCGGCGGCGAGGTGCTCGGCGAGGGTGGTGGTGCGCGTGGTAGGCAGCGCGGCGTGGCACGAGGCATCCGGGTACATGGTGGTCTGGCAGGTGGTGGTGTTCATCAGCAGCACCTCGGACTGGTCGTGCCGCCACACCGAGCCGCCCATGCCGACGTACGGGTCGATCAGGTGGACGACAAGGGGCCCGCCGCTGTCCGGTCCGAAGCCCTGCCAGCCCGGGGCGTTCGAGGCGGCCACCAGGCGTTCGACGACCGCTGTCCCGCGCGGCCCAGCGCCGACGACGGCCACGGTGCGGACGGGGTCGGTGGTGGCGGCAGGAGTCATCCGGTCAGTATCGCGTCCGGCTGCGGGGTGGTGCACATCGTGTGGGCCGGGCGCAACGTGGCCCCGCCGATGTGCACGCGGGCGTGCCGGTCTGGGATCATGTCGCGCATGTGGAACCCTCCCCGCCTGTACCGTCTCGTCGCGATCGCCGAGGTGATCACCTGGACGCTGCTGATCGCCGCCATGATCGGGAAGTACCTGCTGCGGCTCGGGGAGACTGCTGATGCGGCGGTGCGCGTGGCGGGCGGTCTGCACGGGTTCGTGTTCCTGGCGTACTGCGTGACCACGGTGCTGATCGGGGTGGACCAACGCTGGGGCCTGGGGCGTGTGCTGATGGGCCTGGCCAGTGCGGTGGTGCCGTACCTGACGGTGCCCTTCGAGCGGTGGGCTGAGAAGCAGCAGATGCTGGGGGACACGTGGCGGCTGCGGCAGGAGGACGGCCGCGGGCTGATCGAGTCCCTGGCGGCGTTCGCCGTGCGCAGGCCCATCCCGGCGGCACTGATCGCCGTGGTGGTGGTGACGATCGTGTTCGTGCTGCTGCTGCAGGCGGGCCCGCCGTGGGAGTGGTTCGCGTGAGCGTGGGGCGGCACCAGCAGCCCGATCCGCTGCGCCGGGTCGGTCCTTTCGCCCTTCCTCGGACGGCGACGCGCGTGCGAGAGCTGGTGCGGGCGGATCTGCTGCCGGACGAACGGGCCACGGCCGATGCCGCGGTGATGACGGCGTGGCTCTCGCCGGCTCAGCGGGCACGCTACGCACCCTCGCTGCGGGCCGTGGACGACCCGGATGCCTTCGTGGAGCGGCTGGCCGATGAGCGCCGGGTGGTGCTGATGGAGGGCACTGATCCCGTGCCCGGGGAGCTGGAGGACGCCGCGCGTGCCGAACGGGAGGCGCGCCAGACCCCGCTGCGCGTGCTGGAGGGCGTGCTGCTGGTGGGGGCGCTGGCATGCTTCGTGGGGATCGTGCTGCTGAGCATGCGGGCCGATGTCCAGGGGCTGACCAGCACGCCGGAGGGGGTTCCTGAGCTGGCGGCCGCCCTGGTGAGCACCGTGGCGGCGTCGGCGGTGATCGGCGCGGTGGCGACCAGGCGGCGGGATCGCGCGATGCTGTCCTGGGCGGTGAACCGGCCGGGGCAGTTGGGGCGGGGCATCCCGCTGCGCAGCGGTCTGCAGGTGCAGTCGGCGGGGCCATCCCTGGCGCGTTCACTGGGTGCCGCGTCCCTCTTCGCCCTGGGGATCCTCGCGGCGGTGGCCGGCGCGGCCGTGCTGCTGATCACGCTGGTGCTGCGCTCGGAGCAGGACTACACCACCCTCGGGCTGACGCTGCTGGTGGGCGGCGTGGTGGCGTTCCTGCTGTCGGTGCTGCTGTTCCGCTGGTACGCCCGGCGCCTGGAGCGGATCGTGCGCCGCGCCCGCGCGGTGCAGTGGTTCGGCCCCGGCCCTAACTCGCTCGAGGGGCCGTCGGCCGGGCGCGAGGAGTCGCTGCCGGCGGTGCGCACCGGGTCGATGGAGCCCGACTCCACGCGGACCACACCCGCACGGACCACCGGGGCGGTCACCCCGAACGAGGACGCGTCCGAGGAGCCTATGGACTGGCGGGACGAGCTACGCGAACGCTGACACAGCGGCCACCGCGCTTCTGCACCTCCTGCCCCTGCCTCTGCCCCTTTTCGTTGCGGGTTCGTTGCGGGCCCGCATCTGTCGCCTGTTCTGCTGGCTGACGACGCCCGCGGTGCCTTCAGAAGGGTGGGGGTGTGGTGCGGTGGTGGTC